>JAEXBC010000267.1 GCA_023457875.1 Bacillota bacterium
GTGCACTAACAGATAAAGGCCCATTTTACCATGGGACAAAGGCAGATTTGAAAGTTGGTGATTTTCTGATAGCGGGTGGAAATTCAAATTACAAACCTGGGCTTAAAATGAACCATATTTATTTCACTGCTAATGTCAATGGGGCAGGTCTTGCAGCAGCATTAGCAAAAGGAAAAGGAAGAGAACGCGTTTATATAGTAGAACCTACAGGTGAATTTGAAAACGACCCAAATGTTACTGACAAAAAGTTCCCTGGTAACTTAACGCGTTCTTATCGCTCACAAGAACCTTTAAAAATTATTGGTGAAGAAACAGAGTGGACGAAACCGACAGCTACTAAGCGACGAGAATGGCATGAAAATTTAGCTAAAAACAAAGGCGATATTATTAACTAAACACATTTAATGGTGTGATAGTTGAAGGTCGATATGTTCCCGCCTACCGATAGTGCCAAAAACGTAGTGGATATGTTTCCGAGAACGGATACGCTCAAATGACATTCATTCTGTCCTCTCGAGCCACGTTGAAACTGTAGTGAAGCTGAGCAGATAAAACCTAGTAATATCAAAGCTTAGAGCGATTATGCTTTAAGCCTTTTAGTGTGTTTTGGGGCGAATTTAGGGCGAATTATATGTTCCCAAACGGTAGGGGGTACACTATTTGGCGTAATCCAGTAGTTACGCGTAAAAGTGTAATATAACGCAAAAAGGTATGTAAAGTCTTGGTGTATATAGGTTTTGCTGAATGAGATTAAATTAAGTATAGTAGGCAATATATTTTTGATACGACATAGAGCTAATACCTAACTGAATAGGCGGAAGAAAATTGGGGTAAGGGGAGATTATATCCATTTATAAAGAAGAAATACATATTTGTTGCAAATTAGAGAGTAATTGTTTGAAAATTCTTTGATTAGGGTATAAAATCGAGTTAGAAGCGAAAGTGCTCCTAATAAGTAGTTCAACACCATATTATGAATTATTTATTGTGTGTTTTTTAGATTGATGAAGAGTCAATATGTGTTAGAAAAATCTCTTGATATTAATGAGGACTTTCGGACCAAATTTAAGTTTTATTATAAAATTCAAGGTCTGGAAGTCCTTTTTGTAAATGTTGTAAATTCGCAGTTTTTCATCTCACATTATTGCCTTCATGACCAAGATCTTTTATAATCATTTCTTGTATGAAAAACAACAACTGAGGTGAAAATGGCTAAGAATTACTTAAACAAATTTATTAAATATGCAAAGAAGGTTTATTGTATTGAAGATGGGTTAAAAGCCCTCACAGATGAAAGAAAGAATCCCTCATATACTACTGGAGAGGTTATTCTACCAGTACTTTTAGGTTTTTTGTTAAGAATACAAAGTTTTAACGAACTAAAGTATAAAATCAGAAGTAATGATTTTAGCAGTATTATTTTTAGAAAAATGAAGCTACCTCAAATAGATACTATCAGAGATACCCTTAAGGTTATTGATAATCAAAGGCTTTATGAAATGCATAATAAAATAATCAAGAGAGCAAAACGTAACAAAGTATTTGATAATGGTACCATAGATGGCTATGTGGTTGCTGCGATAGATGGCACTAAATTATTCGGTAGCTACAAGAAAAGTTGTGAAGAATGCTGTACGACCACAGCAAGGAACAAGAAAACTCAATATTTTCATAGTGCTGCATTTATGTCCTTAATAGGAAGAGATCCTAGACTTATTATAGACTTTGAGCTTTATAAAGGAAGTATGGATAGCAGTAAAAAAGATGAAGGAGAACTAACAGTTGCTAAAAGATTATTAAGTAGGGTGGCTAAAGAACATAAGTATACAATAGATGTAGTGGTTTATGATGCCTTGGCGTGTAATAGTAGCTGGATCAATCATTGCAAAGAAAATGAAGTTATTCCAGTTATTCATGTAAAGGATAATAATGTTACAAGTATTAAAGAAGTAAAGTCTAGAATTAATAAAAGTAATGTAAAAGAAGTTTGGCAAGATAAGAAAAGAGATTGTGAAGTGAAGGCATATCAAGAAGCATTTTATATGAATGAAGTGACTGGGCCACTTAGGTTTGTAAAGTTTAATAAGAAAACGAAGCAAGGTAAATATTCTCAAGTTATGATTGTTACTACTGATTTTAATATTCCACTTCAAACACTATATAAGATGATGCATAGAAGATGGGACATAGAGAATAGTTTATTTAATAAGCTTAAGACATATGGTGCATTGGAGCATTGTTTCGTACATCACTTAAATGCAATTGAAGCTATTTTATATGTGATGAGTATAGCGACTAATCTGATGCAATTATTTATTTTTAGAAGGCTAACAGGGAATCAAATAAAGCGATTGACACAAAAGGAAATAGTAAGATTATTAGAAAAAGAGCTCTACCTTTTGAAATATAATAAGAAGTATATTTTTGATACCACATAGTAGTCGGATTAACTGAATAGGAAGGGAGAATGTTGGGGTAAGGGGAAACTATACCCATTTACAAGGAAGAAGTACATATTTTTGATAAGACGCGAGATAATTAATTGAAAATTCTTTAACTATAGTATAAAATCAAGTTAGAAGCGAAAGTGGTGGCTGAATGGAACTTTGCAATAGATAAAAATGTCTCTAAACGGCGAACAAAAATCGATTATCTGTTTATAAAGGCATATCGTGTAGAGTCAGAGTTGGTTATGCTGGGCGAAACCGAAGGTGAAATTGATTTCCACAAAGTCCGCATTTATGACCGTGACCGTACTATTTGTGATGTGCTACGAAATATGAACAAGATGGATAAGGAGATTTTTAATAAAGCGTACAGGGCTATGTAAAAGACCCGAAAAAGAATATACCCAATCTTATGGAATATGCGAAAGTTTTGCGCGTGCAAAAACGTGTAAAAGAATTGATTGGAGTGTGGTTGTAATGGCAGATATAGCAGCGTCCGTTTTGGCAAAGCTTAGAAATAAAGCTTAGAAATAAAGCAAAGGCTTCTGGCATCAGTTATCAGCAGTGCCTACAGCTTTTTATGTAGGAAGAATTTTTGAGAAAACTCTCGAAATCAGGATATGATGATTTTCTTGTATTAAAAGGCGGGCTGTTTATCTACACGCTTACAAACTTTGAAAGCCGAGCCACCATTGATGTTGATTTCCTGCTCCGTGGATATTCAAATTCAGTAGACAATGTTAAGGATTTGATTTGCAAAATCATTGACACACCGACAGGAAACGATTATATCGAGATGACTGCAAATCTGATACTATACATTGCGGTACATGGAAAACATAGTTTGTTTAAAATTTGAGGAAAAAGGTGGTTAAAATGGAGATTCTGGATGTTGTTGATGAATGCGGAAATCCGACAGGAGAAACAGTAGAACGAGAACGAGCTCATGAGAAAGGCATAATGCACAGAACATCTCATGTATGGCTTCTCAGAAAAAAACAGGGTAAGGTTCAGATTTTGCTTCAGAAAAGATGTGAAACCAAAGAATCTTTCCCAGGCTGTTATGACATTTCAAGTGCCGGTCACATTCCTGCAGGAATGGATTTTGTCGAATCAGCCATTAGAGAGTTGCAAGAGGAACTCGGTATTTCAGCTTCTGATGATGAACTTATATTCTGTGGAGACAGAACTGTAATATGGGATGACTGTTTTTATGGAAAGCCTTTTCATGACAGGCAGTATTCGCGAGTATTCATTTTGTGGAGGGACATTGATGAAGAAAAATTTATACTTCAAAAAGAAGAAATTGATAGTGTGCTTTGGATGAATCTTGATGAGTGCATTTCAGCTATCGAGAATAACCGAATAAGGCACTGCATTTATCCTGGTGAGCTGAAAATGGTAAGGGATGCTTGTGGAAGCAAGGAAAAACTTATAATTAAACTTTAGAAAGGAAGGGTTGAAGATGGAACATATTACAAGAGAAGAGGCGTTTGCTTTACTAAAGAAGTATAATAAGGATTCTTTTCATATCCAGCATGCACTGACAGTTGAGGCTGTAATGAAGTGGTTTGCCAATGAATTAGGATATGGAGATGATGCAGAATATTGGGGAGTTGTTGGATTATTACATGATATCGATTTTGAAGTATATCCTGAGGAACATTGCATTAAGGCACCAGAGTTGTTGCGGGAAGGTGGCGTAAGTGAAGATATTATCCACAGTGTTGTTTCTCATGGGTATGGTATTACCGTAGGATGTGGGGTTACAATTGATGTTTCTCCTGAGCATGAGATGGAAAAAGTACTCTTTGCTGTAGACGAGCTAACAGGTCTTATCTGGGCAGCTGCTCTTATGCGTCCTTCAAAAAGCACTAAGGATATGGAACTGAAATCTCTTAAGAAAAAATACAAGAGCAAAAGCTTTGCTGCTGGTTGCTCACGAGAAGTAATCGAGCGTGGTGCAAATCAACTTGGATGGGAACTTGATAAAATTCTGGAAATGACACTTCAAGCTATGGTTGCCAGCGAAGATATTATCAAACAGCAAATGGAAATCAATCTGTAAACTTTACTTATACCTTCAATTCTGGGCACGTTGAGTGCGTAGTATTAATATCAAGGTTTGAGAAATAAAGATCTTAAAATGCTTATAAATAAAGGGCTTCCAGACATTAATCCTTTCTCTCGGCTATTTTGCCTGAGATGATCATGTCAGGAAGCCCTTATTTTTATTGTTTGCGGGAACATATTAACTCCCTAAAAGCGATAGGGTTGAGTTGAAAGATTAGATTTTGCCTTAATGAAAATTTAATACCATGAAGATGACGTTAATACACACTTCATGCCTCCTATGCAATAATTAACGTAAGAAATTACAAATGGAGGTAGTGATATGGGACGAATCGAAAAAAGATTATCTTCATCACAAATGATCATTTTAGGCTTTGCTGGGGTGATTTTGCTAGGTGCATTGATTCTTATGCTTCCAATCTCCAGTCAAAGCAAAACTATGACACCATTTCTGGACTGCCTGCTCACGTCTACTTCCGCAGTTTGCGTCACCGGTCTGGTCGTCTATGACACTGCTACCCATTGGACGATATTTGGGCAAGCGGTGATTATCATTCTGATTCAAATTGGTGGTATGGGTGTTATCACAGTGGCAACTGTTATTGCAATGGTAGCCGGCAAAAAAATATCCCTGATGCAGCGAGGAACTATACAGGATGCCATTTCTGCTCCACAGCTTGGTGGTATTGTAAGGTTCACTGGCTTTATTGTCAAAGGCATCATTCTGATTGAACTGCTAGGAGCAATCATCATGGCGCCGGTGTTTATTCGAGATTACGGTTTTACAGAAGGAATATGGATGTCTGTATTCCATTCCATATCAGCTTTTTGTAATGCCGGTTTCGATATCATAGATGATGGTATTCTCTTTAATTCTTTGATGGGATATACCATAGATCCGATCATCAATATGACCATCATGTTGCTTATTGTTATCGGTGGTCTTGGCTTTCTGACTTGGCGGGATATCTGCACGCAAGGTATTCACTTTAAACACTATAGGATGCAAAGCAAGGTCATTTTAGTAACTACAATCTCACTGATTATCATCCCCGCGGTATACTTTTTCTTCTTTGAACTGAATCAGCTGCCGTTTTGGGAGCGATTCTGGGGTTCATGGTTCCAGTCTGTAACAACACGAACCGCCGGATACAATACGACAGATTTGACACAACTGAGCGAAACAGGCCAGACATTAACTTCACTGCTGATGATTATCGGCGGTGCACCAGGCTCCACCGCAGGTGGCATGAAAGTAACAACTTTTGCAGTAATGGTTTCTTGTGCGGTTGCAGTCTTCCACAAACGACAAAACGGGCGATTCTTTGATCGTCGCATTGATGATGAAACAATCAAAAATGCCGCAACCGTATTTTTGATGTATATTACACTATTTCTGGTTGGTGGTATGACTATCAGTAAAATTGAAGGTATTCCTCTTGTTACTTGTTTGTATGAGAGCGCATCTGCCATAGGTACGGTAGGTCTTACCCTAGGTATTACTCCAGAATTAGGGATTGTCAGCAAGATGATTCTCATTGTTCAGATGTTTATCGGTAGAGTAGGTGGCTTGACAATCATCTTCGCCACACTTTCCATAGCTAAAAACACCCTTTCCAGACTTCCTCTGGAAAAGATAACAGTAGGTTAAGAATTGGAGGTAAAGTATATGAAATCTGTATTATTGATAGGACTTGGACGCTTCGGTAGACATATCGCCATGAAGCTCAATGACCTAAATCATCAAATCATGGCAGTGGACAGCAACGAAGAACGAGTAAACGCTGTCCTGCCATTTGTAACAAATGCTCGAATTGGTGACAGCACCAATAAGGAGTTTCTTTCCGCCTTGGGCATCCGAAACTTTGAAGCCTGTATCGTTACTATAGGTGACAATTTCCAAAACTCACTGGAAACAGCATCCTTATTGAAAGAACTGGGGGCGAAGAAAGTGATTGCCAGGGCTTCCAGAGGTGTGCAGGAAAAATTCCTGCTCCGAAACGGTGCAGATGCAGTGGTTTACCCGGAAAAGCAACTGGCTGCATGGATGGCAGTCCGCTGCACATCGGAGCGTATCATGGACTACGTAGAACTAGACGAAGATTATTCTATTTTCGAGTTGGTCGTTCCGGCAGACTGGGATAAAAAAAGCATTCTTCAGTTGGACATTCGTAAAAAATATGGCATTAACATTTTGGGTGTGAGAGAAAACGGTAAACTAAATATGAACATAGCACCCAATACTGTCCTTAGCAGAGAAAAAACTATACTGGTCTTGGGACAGCAAAAGGCAGTTCAGAAGTGCTTCCGTTTTTAAGAACCAACATACAAATCGCAACGGAGGTGAACCTAATGAAAGTCGTTGCTCTAATTATTGTTACAAGCTTAGCGTAGAAAAAATAGCGGCTTTATGGTAGAATCTATTCCAGAATCAGGAGGTGAGCGCAATGAAACAAGCTGAAAAAGGAAAGCTGAAAATATTCTTCAGTTATGCCGAGGACATCGTTAAGACACAGGCTATGC
>JAEXBC010000268.1 GCA_023457875.1 Bacillota bacterium
GAACAATTACAGCGGGTAGAAGAGTCTAGGCAAGAGTTTGTTTCCAATGTATCTCATGAACTTAAAACCCCCCTTTCCTCCATTAAGGTACTGACGGAATCTTTGATATTCCAAGAGGATGTACCGATAGAAATGTATAAAGAGTTTTTTAAAGATATTAACTCTGAGGTGGATCGATTAAATACGATTATTACAGATCTACTTACTTTAGTACGCCTAGATCAAAGAGAAATTCCGCTTAATATTACAAACGTGGATATCAATGAAATGACACAGCATATTTTAAAGCGGTTAATTCCACTTGCGAATAAAAAAGAAATTAATCTTATCTATGAAAGTCATAAGGATATTGTTGCTGAAATTGATGAAGTAAAATTTACCTTGGCACTTATCAATTTAATTGAAAATGCCATTAAATACACTCCTTCAGGCGGTGAAGTAAAGGTAACGCTTCAAAGCGATATTCAAGATGCTTTTATCACTGTACAAGACACAGGTATTGGTATTGCAAAAGAGGAACAAGCCCGTATTTTTGAACGTTTTTATCGTACTGATAAGACAAGAAACCGTGAAACAGGAGGAACAGGTCTTGGACTTGCGATTACCTATAAGACGGTGGTAATGCACAATGGTTCGATTCAAGTTGAAAGTGAAGAAGGTAAAGGCTCTACATTTAGTGTGCAATTTCCTCTGCGCCATGTATGGGAAGGGGGGTATAAATGATGCTAAATATGCTAAAAAAGGGCTATTTGTTGCTTTTAATTTTAACGTTAGCTTTATCGGGTTGTGCTAAGGGGCCACAGCGCCTTGATCATTCGCCCAAAATATATTATTTTGATAGTACGAAGGGCGAATTGGTGGCTGAATCACTTGATGAAGAATTCACGATATTGACAAATAAAAGTGAGCAAGTTGAATACATTATAAGTAAGTTAAAAGCAAATAAAAGTAGTCAAAAGAATACATTGCAAGCAAATAACCAGATGCCCATTAAGGGTGCGACTACTAATGCCAACATTGTACGTATCAACTTTAGTGAGCAGTATCTTAGCTTGCCCTCACAAGACAGAATAGGTATACGTTCGGCCATTGTCTACTCCTTAACTAAATTAGATTTTATTGATGGTGTAGATTTTTATGTTGAAGATAAACCCTTAACCACTTCAACAGGGCAGACAGTAGGTGTTATCTCACAAGGCAACATTAAAACAAATGTTTTAGAGCCTAAGCCTGCGACCACACCATATAATTTGAAGTTATATTTTGTGAATCAAGAAGGCAAATTAGAGAAAGAAGAGAGAGGAATCCTCGTAAGTGATCCAACCTCAGTAGAGAAATTACTCTTGGAAGAGTTAATTAAAGGACCTAAGTCAGAAAGTTTATCGCCTGTGTTACCAAGTGGCACTAAGGTCAACGAAGTCACAACGAATAATGGCGTGTGTCAAATTGATCTATCATTTGATATGAATTCTTCATTCTTTACTTCAGCTGAAGATAAAGAACGGATGATTTATGCTATTGTGAATTCATTAACTGAGATTTCTCAGATTAAAAAGGTTGCTTTCTTAATAGATGGGAAGAATGACATTGGGCTCACTGAAAACATTGATTTAAGGGATACCTTTGAAAGAAGTGAAGTATATATTGAAAAATAAAAAATTATGTTTAAAACGTCCTATTATGCATGGCATAATAGCTAGCTTATTTGGATTCATAGGGGGAAACTTGTTAGTTGAACAACAACAAGTTTCCCTTGTTTTATTGATAGGAATTATTCTATGTTATGTCATACTCTATGGATACTTTTTCTCTCCCCAAATTGCTATGGTCATAGCTTGTTGTGTGATAGCGGGTGGGATTTGTTTTTATCAGCATCCTATTCAAAGGGAGAAAAAATTTTTTATACCTCAAAACCTCATAGAAGTAGAAGGAAAAATCTGTGATATTGATGGAAATGACTATGGTCAGTATATCACCCTAGATCAGGTTAGATTCAGGAGTGATGAAATTTCTAGAAGTATAAGTAGTAAAGTACAACTCTACTTAAAGGATAAGCAAGTACTAGGTTTAAATGATACCATTAGGATAAGGGGAACGGTTAAGTTACCACAAGAGAAAATGAATCCAAGTGACTTTGATAGCAGGGCGTATCTTAAGTCACAAAATATCGTCTCTTGTATAGACGTAAAGCAGGTCATAAGTAGGATTGAAAAGGATACGTGGCTAGAAAAAACTTATACGTATTTAGTGGATAAAGTGAATGAACTTTTTGTA
Organism: Bacillota bacterium; assembly: GCA_023457875.1. Lineage (GTDB taxonomy): Bacteria > Bacillota > Clostridia > Lachnospirales > Cellulosilyticaceae > Cellulosilyticum. The sequence continues at coordinate 2,275 of JAEXBC010000268.1, forward strand.
CTAGAAGATCAGGGAATTATGAATGCTCTTCTTCTAGGGAGAAGTGACTTTTTAGAAAAAGATACAAAAGATGTTTTTACAGCGACTGGCATTAGTCATGTGCTCTGTATATCTGGATTTCATATAAGTGTTCTAGTAAGTGCTTTAATCCTCGTCCTGAGTGAGTGTCGTCTAAGTTATATATGGCGTTATATACTGATTTTGATCATTCTATGGTTTTATGTTGCCTTGACAGGCTTTGGGGTATCTACCATGCGTGCAGCCATTATGACTACGCTACTCATTATAGG
>JAEXBC010000269.1 GCA_023457875.1 Bacillota bacterium
ATTTTTAAAGAGTATTTTGCATAAAATGCTCTTTAAAAATCTAGTCAACTGGGGTTTGGGGATGTAGTCCCCAAGATTTTAATAAATATTTCAACTAAAGTGTTACAATTTTGCTTGACCAGCTCACAGGATGCAGCAGGTGATATCATGTATATTGTAACTGGCGATGAAAAAGCACTTGTGGTGGATACTACACTTGGAGCTGGTAATATAAAAAAATTAGTGGAATTTTTGACAGACCTGCCATATGAGGTAGTACTGACACACGGACATGTAGATCATATTGGCGGTATGTTTGGATTTGACCAAGTATACCTTAATGAAAAGGATTGGAATATTGTCGAAGACAATAGAAATTTTAAATTTAAGGTCAATGCCTACTTTGGCGGTATACATGATGCTTCTATCTCAAAAATTATTACGGAAGCTGATTTTGAGACAACTACCATTGTCAAGTTAAATCCACTTAATGCAGGAGATACATTTGACCTTGGTCATTATACAGTAGAGGTTCTAGAGGCTATGGGTCATACACAGGGGAGCGTTGCTCTTCTATTTAAAGAAGATAGATTATTACTGACGGGAGATGCAGTTAATACTCATACTTATATGTTCTTTGACTATTCAACAACCCTTGAGACTTACTATAAGGTACTCAAAAAATTAAATGCCCATGCTAATGAATGGGATGCTTTATTGGTATCTCATTCCACCTATATACCATATGATAAGTCCATGATTGATGACTGCATTGAGATATGTGAGGAGATTGTAGAGACTGGCGTATCAAAGGGACAGGTAGTAGCTACTCAAATTACGCAGCAATATGGCTATACAGAGGTATTTCTTGCAAAGGAAATAGACCCTCATACTGATAAGAGAATAGATGGAAAAGTAGGCAATATTTTTTATGACACATCTGCCATATATGATGCTGAACCTCAATAGCATCTCCTTTGTTAGCATTAATGCATTAAGAACATAGGACGAAACTTTTTAACCATAGTGCAAAAATTGAATGTAAAGAAATAGACAGCAGAGTAAAGGATTTGAAGGAGCTTATGAAAAAATTAGTTATTGGAATATTAGCACATGTAGATGCTGGTAAGACAACCTTATCAGAAAGTATGCTTTATCTAAGCGGTAAGATTAGAAAATTAGGAAGAGTGGATAATAAGGATGCCTATTTAGATACTTATGAACTAGAAAAGGCAAGAGGGATTACTATTTTTTCTAAGCAGGCAAACTTTGAAGTGGATGGCGTGGAGATTACTTTGTTAGACACGCCAGGACATATAGACTTTTCTGCTGAAATGGAGAGAACACTTCAGGTATTAGATTATGCCATTTTAGTGATAAGTGGTGCAGATGGTGTTCAAGGACATACACAAACGTTATGGCGATTATTTGATAGGTATAAAATACCGGTTTTTTTATTTATCAATAAGATGGATCAAAAAGGTACGGACAAGTCAAAATTGATGGAGTCATTAAAAAAGCAGCTGGATCATGGGTGTACTGAATTTGGACAAGGTGAAACAGATAGTTTTTACGATCAATTGGCGATGTGTGATGAAACACTTATGGAGATCTATTTGGAAAGGGGGCATATTGAAACGAAAGAGATAGCGCACGCCATAAAGGAGCGCAAGGTATTTCCCTGTTTTTTTGGTGCAGCTATTAAATTAGAGGGGGTTGCCCCTTTTATGCAAGATATAGTTAAATACGCCACATTCCCCTCCTATTCAAAAGATTTTGGAGCTAAAATATTCAAGATTTCTAGAGATGAGCAGGGTAATCGATTGACCCATATGAAGCTTACAGGCGGAAGGCTTAAAGTGAAGGATACTTTAACCAATAATGGTTGGGAGGAGAAGATCAATCAGATTCGAATATACTCTGGTGCCAAATTTGAAGTGGTAAGTGAAGTGGAGGCAGGAGGAATATGTGCTGTGACAGGTCTTACGAATACTACTCCTGGAGAAGGGTTGGGAATAGAGGTGACTTCGACCATGCCACTCTTACAACCAGTACTCACCTATCAAGTTATACTTCCAGAGGGGTGTAACCCGAGGGTAATGCTTCCTAAGTTACGTCAGCTTGAAGAAGAGGAACCACAACTTCATATTGTATGGGATGAGGAACTAAGCGAAATTCAGGTACAGATTATGGGAGAAGTTCAAATAGAAATTTTACAAAACCTTATTCAAAGTCGTTTTGGCATTCTTGTAGCATTTGATTCGGGAAGCATTGTTTATAAAGAAACAATTGATAGCTTAGTAGAAGGTGTAGGACATTTTGAGCCCCTAAGGCACTATGCAGAGGTTCATTTGCTATTGGAACCACAAGAGCCGGGAAGTGGCTTGCAGTTTGCACTCGCATGTAGCGAGGATGTATTGGATAAGAATTGGCAGAGACTGATTTTGTCTCATTTACAGGAAAAGGAGCATAAGGGTGTTTTGACTGGTTCAATGATTACAGATATGAAAATAACTTTAGTCGCAGGGCGCGCCCATAAAAAGCATACAGAAGGTGGAGATTTTAGAGAGGCGACTTATCGTGCAGTACGCCAAGGTTTAAAACAAGCAAAATCAATATTATTAGAGCCTTATTATGCTTTTTCGTTGGAACTGCCCGAAAAAATGGTGGGTCGTGCGATGACTGATATTGAGAAAATGCATGGGGTATGTGAAATTTCGAAGACAGATGAGAATGTGGCTGTTCTGGTGGGGAGTGCCCCTGTAGTTACCATGAGAAATTATCAGCGAGAGGTAATGGCCTATACGAAGGGGCAGGGGAGATTATTTTGTAATTTAAAGGGATATGAACCCTGTCATAATACTGAGGAAGTGATACAAAGTATAGGATACGATTCAGAAAAGGATATTGATAATCCAACGGGTTCTGTATTTTGCTCCCATGGGGCTGGTTTTTTAGTGAAGTGGGATGAAGTTAAGGCTTATATGCATGTGGAGGCTTATTTGCAGGATGAAAAAGAGGATTTATCCAAAAAAGAGGTGATGAAACAGACGTCCTTTAGGGAGGAAGAATGGATTAGCTTAGAAGAGATCGACCAGATTATGAATAAAACATTTTATGCGAACCAAGGGGAAAAATCTATTTGGCGAAGACAAAGTGCAGTCCAACAAAGTTATGATAGATCTATTACCCAAGCGGCGATGCGCAAAGAGGTCAAGGAAGAGTTTCTACTTGTGGATGCCTATAATATTATTTTTGCATGGGACGAGCTAAAGCATATGGTTGATGATAACATGGAGGGGGCTAGAGTTAAATTACTGGATTGTTTAAGTAACTATCAAGGGATTAAAAAGTGTCACATCATCGTTGTATTTGATGCCTATCGTGTGGAGGGGCACCGAGAAGAAATGATGCAGTATCATAATATATATATGGTATATACCAAGGAGGCCCAGACAGCCGATCATTATATCGAGAGGTTTGTACATGATTATCAAGGGAAGTATCATGTGACAGTAGCAACATCAGATGGTCTACAACAGATTATCATTAGGGGAAAAGGAGCCGCCTTATTATCAGCTAGAGAGTTGAAGGAAGAAATTGATAGGGCCAATGAAAATATGATGAAGGCCTACCAAGAAAAACAAGTTGTGGAACGTAATTATCTCGTTGATGCCTTATCCCAAGAAACAAAACAACAGATACAGGATTTACTTACAAAGCAGGAACCAGAAAAATAAGCTATCAAAAGATGGCATTTATAAAAGTGGAGGGAATGAAGATGAAAATTGTATGTGTATCAGCATCCAATACGCAATTACCTGACAACAAGAGTACATCTATAGCAGTGTGCTATTTAATAAAAGAGATTATCCATCACGACATTAATGAAGAGACAATAGTTGATGTTGTTGCCCTTCGGGATTATCATCTCAAGTCATGCATATTATGTGGGGCATGTTTTGAAAAGGGAGATTGTATCTATGATGAGGACTTTAATCATTTGTTAAAGCAATTAGAAGATGCTCAAGGAATTTTTCTCGTTGTACCACATTATTCACCAATACCAGCTAAGTTAATGATGGCATTAGAGAAGGTCAATGAAATAACTTATACAGCCTGGCTTAATGATCCAAACTATCAATCTCCGTTTTATAATAAACCTGTAGGTATTATAGGTCACGGTGGAATGGTCGAAAGTGAAGCTAACCTAAGCTATTATCACGATCATCTTGTGACACCAGTAGCTAATACGCTTAAATCCCTTTCTTTTAATGTGGTAAGGCCAAATGAAGTTTTTGAGAATGGTATTACCTTTGGATTAAAGGATGAATCCTGTCTGAAAAAAGTAGAAAATGAAGTTTTTCCGGATATCATACAGGATTGGCAGATGATAGAGGAGCGAATAAAACCATTAATCACTAATGTACGTAAGGTAATAGAGATGGAGTAACAACCAGTATTTCTATTTTATAAGTTTTGGTGAAATATCCACAAGATTTTTAAAGGTCATAGAAGTATGGGATTTAATAAAATTTGTTAGGCGACCAGTTGAATTATATGGGACAAAATGTTAAACTAAAATAGCTTAGTTATTTAATACAACAAAGAAAAGAGGAGGTATTATAATGCAAAAATATGAATGTCCTTGTGGGTATGTTTATGATCCTGAAGTAGGAGATCCAGAAAATGGAATTGCTCCTGGTACAGCTTGGGAAGATCTTCCAGAAGATTGGGCTTGCCCAGTTTGTGGGTTAGACAAAGAAAGTTTTTCAGCACTTTAATTGGCAAAGTTAAGCGGTAAAACACAAGCAAAGGTAGCTGTGTTTTACCGCTTATTTGCATTTATATAAAGCACATACTATATTACTAAAGGGGAAATGCTTTAGTAATATGAAGTACAAGTAGGGAGGGGCAATATGAAGCGCTTTAAAAAAGTATATATTGAAATCACTAATAGATGTAATTTAAACTGTGAATTTTGTCCTAAAACAAATAGGAAGCTAAGAGAAAATACGAAGGAAGAATTCTTATATATTGTTCAAGCAGTTAAGCCTTATACTGATTATATCTATTTACATCTACTTGGAGAGCCAACCATGCATCCAGAGCTAGAAGCGTACTTAAAGATTAGCTCAGAATATGGTTTAAAGGTAAATCTAACAACTAATGGTACATTGCTTAGTAAGGTGCAAGATATGTTGATCGCCTCACCTGCATTAAGACAAGTTAATATTTCTCTCCATAGCTTTGAGGCTAATGATGTAAAGGTGGGACTGGAGGATTATATAAGTGATATTATAGAGTTTGTTAATGAAGCTACCAAAAGGAGTAATATGATTTGTAGCCTTCGTCTTTGGAATATGGACAGCGAAGCACTCAAAGCAAAAAATTTACTGAATAAGGACA
>JAEXBC010000270.1 GCA_023457875.1 Bacillota bacterium
AATGAACGCATTACAGGAACGGATAAAAAATAAGATTGCTCTCTCAAAAAGAGAACGGGATTTCTTATCTATGTATGGAGATTGTATTTAGTACCTTGCACTCCATACGATTCTCATTGACGATAGACGGATATGTTGTTAAGATAGTAATAGGTTTTTGAATGAACCTGATTACAAGCAGAAAGAAGGATTACCATGAACCAGTTATTTAAGAGAAGTTCCTCCAACTGGATACGATATGATAGATATGAATGGCGCACCGACGATAAAGGGATTTTGTATATTACACCTGCCAAAGATGCAAAGCCAGACTTATATAATCCAATCAAGGATGCAGACGAGTTGGTGCTTGCTGCAATCAATCTTGGATTGTTATGCATGAAAAGTGAAACGGGTAAAGAAGAATTAAAGGATAGCATTATGACCTTCGTAACAAAATATGGTCTGCTTGGTTTTATGACTGCACTACCTACTACACCAGAGTTTATTACCTACGAAGCTGTTTACCTTCCTCTAAACCATTTTATAAAAGAAGAATCCATGACAACGGAGCGATACCTTTCCTATTTCTTTCCGTTTGAGCAGATTTCTTTTTCGAAGAAAAATCGTGAATCCGTATGGAATATTACAGATAAAGATATGATGGCAATTACAATGGCTCTGAAAAATAAACCGCAGGCTGTGAACATGAGTTTCCAGAAAGAATATGCAGAAAGATACGATTGGCTTGTGGAAGAATTCAAGGATTGGGCATTTACCTTTGTGACCAGCTTCCTTTATTATCAGGATTACGATATTTTAAATAATGAGCAGAAACGTCTGTATCAGCAGGGTATGTCTGCCTTTGGTGGAATCGCACCAACCTATCATGTGGAATTGCGTGAGCGACCAACTCTTGTATGGGACTTTCATTCTTTGCTGTTAGAAATACAGATGATGTTCAGTTTCATGCTTACCGATGAGAAATCTTCCATCAAAGTGTGTAAGCATTGTGGCAAGGCTTTTATTGCAAGCAGACCAAATGCAGAATTTTGTAGTCCGCAATGCAAAAACCAGTATAATGTTTATAAGAGCAGAAGCAAGAAGATGGATGCGATGGATGAAGATGATGATTAGAATCCAGTTGTTCGGAAATTCCGAACAGCTTAAAATCTCAATTTGATTCTAAAAGGGATCGAATTCGACCCCTTTAAAATAATTATTCGAATCAAAAATTTTAGAATTTCGCACCAATGGTGCGAGAAAACTCGGGATTCCCGAATATAATTGGAGGATACACAATGGATAATGAAAATAAAGGCGAAGTTCTGATTTATCAATCCGAAGATGGATTAACACATATAGATGTAAAAATGGAGGATGAAACTGTTTGGCTTACTCAACAGCAAATGGCAGAATTATTCCAAACTTCCAGAACAAATGTGGTTGAACATATACAACATATTTACGAGGAAAATGAATTAGACGAAAATTCAACCTGTCGGAATTTCCGACAGGTTCGCCGAGAAGGTTCACGTGATGTGAATCGCAATATTCCATTTTACAATCTCGATATGATTATCTCCCTAGGATACCGTATCAAATCATCTATCGCCACCAATTTTAGACGTTGGGCAACTGAACGCTTAAAGGAATATATGATTAAAGGATTTACTATGGATGATGAACGCCTAAAGCAGTCTGGTGGTGGCAATTACTGGAAAGAACTTTTGGATAGAATCAGGGACATCCGTTCTTCTGAAAAGATGTTATATCGTCAAGTCCTAGATTTATACGCAACAAGCGTGGATTATAACCCTAATAGTGATGAATCAGGTCGATTCTTCAAGATTGTACAAAATAAATTACACTATGCTGCACATGGTCACACCGCTGCTGAAGTAATTTATGAACGTGCTGATGCAGAAAAGCCTTATATGGGATTAACTTCCTTTTCAGGAGATCATCCGATGTCAAAGGATATTGGAATTGCAAAAAATTATCTGCAAGAAGATGAATTGAAAATTTTGAATAATCTTGTATCTGGATACTTTGATTTTGCAGAAGTTCAAGCGATGCGCAGAAATCCAATGTATATGAATGATTACATTGAGCATTTGGATAATGTGCTTTCTTCTACTGGTGAAAAACTTTTAGTTGGTTCTGGGAAAGTTAGTCATGCACAGGCATTAAAAAAAGCAAAAGAGGAATATAGAAAGTATCAAGTAATTGAAGTTACTCCTGTAGAGCAAGCTTATCTTAATACTATCAAAGACATAGAAAAAACCGCAAAAAAGAAATCGAGAGAAAAATAATATAAACAGTTCCGATTTACCCACTAGATTTCTCCTATTGGTGAAGGACAGGAAATACCCTCAAGGCAGAGCCACCAGCTCTGACTTTTTTTCTATCCTAAATCTAATAATTTTTTACACATTCCGGCTCTCGCGTGGTACAATAAATCCACAGATGAGTCGGTTGTCTGAAAGGAGATTCTTATGAATAAACAACCGACACAGCAGAAAATAACTGCTCTCTATGAAAGACTATCTCGTGATGATGAATTATCAGGAGACAGCAACAGCATTATCAACCAGAAGAAACTTTTGGAGAAATATGCTACGGAACAAGGCTTTACAAATCTAGCACATTATACGGATGATGGATGGTCTGGAACAAATTTTGAACGCCCTGATTGGAAACGTCTGCTAGGTGATATTGAAGATGGACTTGTGGACTGCGTTATCGTCAAGGATATGAGCCGAATCGGGCGTAATTACTTGCAGGTAGGCTTTTATACCGATGTACTGTTTCGTGAGAAACAGGTGCGTTTTATCGCTATTACCAACGGGGTAGACAGTATCAATGCGGAAAGCAATGAATTTGCTCCATTTTTGAACATCATGAACGAGTGGTATGTGCGTGATACCAGCCGCAAAATCAAGTCTGTTCTTCGTGCAAAAGGAATGGAGGGAAAGCACCTTACTTCCAATGCTATCTACGGATACAAAAAAGATCCAGAAGATTCCAGCCACTGGCTCATTGACGAAGAAGCTGCTGCAACAGTAAGACGAATCTATCAGTTGATTGTGGAAGGTCTTGGTCCATCACAGATTGCAAGACTTCTTACCTCTGAAAAGGTAGAACGTCCATCCTATTATCTTGCGAAGCGGGGACTTGGCACTTGTCGTGGCTCGTGTGATATGTCCAAACCATACACTTGGACTTCATCTACCATTACCGATATGGTAAAAAAGCAGGAATATATGGGGCATACCGTCAATTTCCGTAACTACAAAGAATCCTACAAAGACAAACTTTCAAAAAAAGTCGATCCAGAGGATTGGGTTATCTTTGAAAATACGCAGGATGCGATTGTGGATGAAGATACTTGGAATATGGTTCAAGAGATTCGTAAAACAAAGAAACAGCCTTGTAAACGTGGTTATGTAAATCCATTAACTGGTCTTATGTTCTGTTCCGACTGTGGTGCTAAGATGTATAATCACCGCACTGGCGGATATGAGAAAAAGGATGCTGATGGAAATCCAACTGGCAAATACACCAACGCACAGGATACTTACCATTGCTCCACCTACAGCCTGAATAAGACAAATTTTGTGGACAAATGCACCCAGCACCATGTTCGTACCGATGTCGTCAGAGAATTGATTTTAGAGACAATTAAAGCCACCTGCGGCTTCGTCCTAGAACACGAAGACGAATTTATTGCAAAGGTGCGTAATGCCTCGGAAATTCAGCGTGCAGATGCTGCTAAACTTTTACAAAAACGTCTTTCAAGAGAAGAAAAGAGAATCCTTGAATTAAATCAGCTCATCAAGAAGATTTATGAGGATAATGTCAAAGGAAAGCTATCAGACAAGCGATTTGAAATGCTCTTAGACGAATACGAAAAAGAGCAGGCAAATTTAGAAGAATCTGCAATGAACCTGAAAAATGAATTAGTATCCTACGAAGAAGATTCCAACCGAGTAGACAAATTCATTGAATTGGTACACAAATATACAGACTTCACCGAACTGACTACTCCTATGCTTCACGAATTTGTTGAAAAGATTGTAGTACACGAAGCAGATAAGTCCTCTGGGGTACGTATGCAGCAGATTGACATTTATCTAAAGTATGTTGGAAAACTTGATGCACCAATGAAAGAATTAACGCCTGAAGAATTCAAGGAAGAAGAAAAAAAACGCAAGAAACGTGCTTGGAATCGCAATTACATGCGCCGCAAGTATGAGAAAGAAAAGGCTGAACGTGAAGCCTTAGAACTGCAAAAGACAGCCGAATAATCGGCTGTCCTAGAAACACCCTAATGAACGGCATTCATGAGCACAATATCTTATAGTAGTTGTTCTTAGTGTGATAGCCCTTTTTTTGCATTTTTTAGATAGACTGTATTTATTAACAATACATAAAGAATCGCAAATGCTTTTTTAATTTTTTATTATGTTAGATACAACTACACTTTAAGTAATGGGGAGGAAAGAAAATGAATTTTAGAAAAAAAGTTCTATTGTTATTGTCTTTATCAACTGCTACACTAACATATACACCAAGTGTTTGTGCTAGTACGTTTAATCCTGTAAGTTATGTGAGTGCGCCCACGGCTTCTGGTGGTACATCAACACCACCTGCTGTAGTGGTAGATACAACGAAGCCAACCATTAGCACCTACACTAAAGTAAGAGATTCCAAGACCTACCTTATGATAGATGCATACGATGCTAATGGCATAAAAACTATCAAAGTAAATGGTTCTACAAGTGGTGTAACCATCTATGACGGAGCCTATTGTTATGAAGTAACTAGTAGCAAAACATACACCATAGAAGTCTATGATACCTATGGAAATTATGCAACTAAATCTGTATCAGTAACTGTTAGCGATAATGCTCCTACTTTATCTTTATCAAAAACCTCTTCAAGTGGCACTTATTATCTTGTTATCAAGTATTCTGATGACAAGAAGGTAAAAAAGATAACGGTTAATGGTGAATCTATTTCCTTTGATGCCGATGAGGATACTGTAAAATATAAGATTACTGCTTCTGATGATTACAAGGTTGTTGTAACAGATAGTGATGGCAATACTACTACTAAAACCCTCACGGTCTCTATTAGTGATGACGCCCCTTCCCTAAGTCTTTCAAAAGTTAATAAAGACGGAAAATGGTATTTGGTAATTAAAGCAAGTCCAAAGAATAAGCATAAAATTTCAAAAGTAACTGTTGATAACAAAAAAATCTCCTTTAGCGCTTCTGGAGATGAGGTCACCTATGAAATCACTAAAACAGGCACCTACAAGGTTGTGGTAGTTGATGATTCTGATCTTGAAACAACTGACAGCTTATACATTGAGGTAAAAAATAGTACAGCACCTATTTTGACCCTTTCTCAAAGCTATATCAATAATTACTGGTATATTATTATTAACGTCACTGACGATGATAAAATCACTAGCCTAACGGTTAACAAAACACCTTTAAGTGTGTCTAGTGGTGGTGGTACTGTCCGTTATCAGGTTTTAGCTGCTGGTAACTATACTGTAACTGCAAAGGATAATGATGGTAACGAGACAAGCAAAACGATTTATGTACAAGGGCCAAACACGGTAGCTAATGTTCAAAAACAAACGGTTGTCTTTAAGCTCAACAATAAATCTTGGAGTAAGGACGGCGTTACTCAATCAAATATGGAAGCTGCTCCAACCACTAAAAAGGGACGCATTTATTTGCCCCTTAGATATGTGGCTTATGCGTTAAATATTGATTCAGCAAATATTAGCTGGGATGCCAAATCAAAAACCGCAATCATTAAGGATGGCTCTAATGTTATTAAAATAACAGAAGGCTCCAACATCATGTATGTAAATAACAACAAGGTGAGCATGGATGCAGCAAGTTATCAACTTAATGGTAGGATCATGCTTCCTATTTCTCAAGTATCAAAAGCCTTTAGTTCAAAAGGTGTATCATTAAATTGGGATAACAAGACAAAAACCGTAACCATTACAACTGGCAAATAAATACAAGGGCTAATACACAGACGTAAATGTGTATTAGCCCTTAAAATATATTACTAAATTTTTATTCACCTAATCTTTCTTCAATAAAAGCGGCCAACTTACGGGCCTCTTTTTCTAATTCTGCCTTATCTTTTCCTTCAATCATAACACGTACCAGTGGTTCTGTACCTGATGGTCTAATCAGTACCCGTCCTTCGCCTTTGAATTTGTTCTCTAAGGCTTCAATTGCTTCTTGAATTTCTAAGTCTTCTATATAAGCATTTTTATTGTCAGATTTAACATGGGCATTTACAAGTACTTGAGGGAAGATTTGCATACATTCTTTAAGCGCTGATAAGGCTTTGCCCGTCTTCTTCATGACATATAATAACTGAATGGCTGTAATCAGTCCATCTCCTGTTGTATTATGATCAAGAAAAATCACATGACCTGATTGCTCTCCTCCTAAGTTGTACCCGTGCTTAATCATCTTTTCTAATACGTAACGGTCACCTACTCTAGTTTGAACAAGATTGATACCTTTGTCCTTGCTCATCACTGAAAGTCCAAGATTACTCATTACTGTGGCTACAATGGTATCACGTTTTAATATACCTCGCTCCTTCATATCTAATCCCACAATACTAAGGATTTGATCACCATCTATCACTTCGCCCTTTTCATCAACAGCAAGGCAACGGTCTGCATCTCCATCAAAGGCAATTCCAGCTTGCAGTTTTCTTCCTACTACCTGACTTTGAAGATCTGACATATGGGTCGAACCACATAATCTATTAATATTGATACCACTAGGCTTATGGTGAATCAATTCTACCTCTGCCCCGAGTCTTTCAAAGGCAATAGAAGCCACTTCTGATGCAGCACCATTAGCACAGTCTACAAGTATTTTTAAGCCTCTTAAATCTCCTGGAATTGTATTACAAACAAAATCCACATATTTTTGAACCACATCAGGATTCATATCCCAAGTTCCGATATTTTCTCCTGTAGGCATTGTAATTTTATCGCTTCTTGTTAAGATCAAGTTTTCTATCTCATCTTCCAGCTCATCACGTAATTTATAACCTTCGCTATTAAAGAATTTAATACCATTAAATTCTACAGGATTATGAGAAGCTGAAATCATAACTCCCGCATCCGCATCAAGCTCTCTCACTAAGTATGCTACAGCAGGTGTAGGGGCAACTCCTATAGAAATAGCTTTTGCGCCCACAGAACAAATACCAGCAACTAAAGCTGCCTCAAGCATTGTTCCTGAAATACGTGTATCTCTTGCTACAATAATTTTAGGTTGTTTTTTTGTTTCCTTTGTTAAAACATAAGCACCTGCTTGGCCAAGTTGATAAGCAAGATTGCCTGTCAGTTCAGTATTAGCTACTCCTCTAACACCATCTGTTCCAAATAATTTTCCCATGAAATGTGCCTCACTTTCCTTGAGGGATATTTTTACTTCCCATTCATTATAAACTTACTTAACCTATCTTACAACCATTTCAATAAACACGATGTTGCACAAGAGTGCTAATTCATTTCATTATAAAAGTCTTTGATTACCTTACAAGCAGGTTTGCCGTAAACCTCATGCCCCACTTGCTTCGCGCCAAATTCTTTTTTGTATAGGTGAGTGTTCCATTGCCATATACCAAAGCCTCTTACCCAAGGATGCTGTTTACACTTCTCAAACATCTCTATAAAATATTGAGCTTGTTCTTCTATATCTAGGTGTTCTTCTAGCTGCCAGTTATTAGGCTCTAAACTAGAGCCTTTGGAAGACATACACCCTACTTGCATCAAAACAAAAGGTTTGTTGTAGCGTTCAACCACGCTCTTAATCCGTATAAGTTCCTTCTCCCAAGCATCAATAGGATAATAACCACTTGCTGAAATAACATCTACAGCATCCCACCAGCTGACCTCTCCCTCTTGATATTTGTCAGTCGAATAGATTAAAAGGCCTTTATATGTGTCTCTAACTTTACCAATAAGCGCTCTCCACTCGGTTTCTCTTCGTTGTGACATCACTAGTTCTGTGCCCACCACGAATCCATCACACCTTGTTTCTTCTGCAATCTGGGCATAATACAATATGAACTGGTTATAGTTCCTAAACCAATTACACCACTTGCTTTCACAAGGTACATCAATATCAAAGAAATTGATATAGGCTCTCCATGTGCCATCTATACAATTCAGCATAGGCTTTAGAATGACCTTTAAGCCTAAAGTTTTAGCAAAATCAATCATTTCTACAACTTCTTCCTTTTTAGGAACAGGACTTCCTTTAAAAAAGATTTCTTCTGAGTGGGCCGTTTCTTGGTAACCCATTACAATTAAAACAACTGTATTTGCTCCTGTTTCCTCTGCCATAATCCTCATAGACTCTTTTGCCTTTTCATCAGCAAATTTTCCTCTTTGGGTTATATATCCAAAATTTACACCTTTAATATAGGGTAAATCAATTGCTTCCATATCATATGCCTCCCTATCATCAAATTGGCTACAAGGACTATACCTATAGCAAGATGGATATGACTAAACATAAAAATTCACTAGATCACCTCTTGCTCTTTCTCTATACAAAGTATGTTACATAAGATATAGCCACATATGTATTATAATATTTTCTGCCATTATTAACAATCTACTTTCTATTTTTAATACTCATTAAATCAAATTTATTACGTCATATGAAAAAAGATTACTCTGCACAAACCATGTTCAGAGTAATCTTCACTCTATTATCCTTCTACTCCTCTAGACTTGAGCCCTGTGAAGCCTGTGCCTGGGAACCGCTATGGGTAAGCTCATTTTCACCTTGTGAAACGGCTGCGTTTGGTTCCAGCTTCTCAATGCGAACATTAATATCAATTGGGCTATTTACAACTCTAGCGTCCCTTGGCGGAACAATCACCAGTGGCAAACTATAATCTCCCTCCGTATAACCCGTTAAGTCTAAGACTGCCTCTATATCATCCTTTGTATAGGATAATAACCTGTCAGGAATAGCACTTAATATGACATTTATTGAAGGGGTTAATATTTCATACGTCAAATCCTCCCCTATACCTGTAATACTCAGCTCTAATTCATTGGTTGCAATAGGGTAAGATAACTTTTCTTCTTTAACCACCTCTATGCTTACACTAACTTTGTCATCGATTTGTGTAATAACTCCTTCAGGTAATTTCATCTGGGCTTGAATGAGGTCTGTTTTTGTCAGTGTATCTAAACGGATTGGTTCTAGTTCAATTTCGTTAATATCCTGCAGTACCTCTGCCTTACCTATAATCACAACCTGTTTAGGTGAAACCATACTATTCGTTAATACATATCCTTCTTTCATTTCTCCAGTAAAATTGACCTTAATAGGTACTGTTTTTTGACTACCAATTGGCAATTTGACTTGCGCCTCAGAAACAGATAATTTGAGGCTAGTAATTTCTACCCCATCTGCATCAAAAAGCTTAATGGGTATCTGCCCCACTAACTGATCCTCTGAGAAATCCTTTGCTTGTATCAGTACCTTTGCTTCAGACACACGATCAATTTCTGACTTTGCCCCTGTAAT
Source organism: Bacillota bacterium (assembly GCA_023457875.1). Taxonomy (GTDB): domain Bacteria; phylum Bacillota; class Clostridia; order Lachnospirales; family Cellulosilyticaceae; genus Cellulosilyticum. The sequence goes on from JAEXBC010000270.1 coordinate 9,594, forward strand.
GGTTACCTTTTCTGGATAAATAACTGGCTTCCCATCACCAATTAAAGCATACTTGTCGGTAATATCACTGGCTATTTCATAGGTTATCTTCTGAACCTTGCTGTCAATCTTATCAATAAGTATCTTAGTAACCTCAGGTGTTCTATCCTTTATACTGACTGAGTAACTATCCGTATTAATCTTAACTGAATAATTCGCGTTATCGGAAATAGAATCCCCACTTAGATGATCCATATAGTCCATAAGATTAAGGGTTGCCACAATGCTCTCCGGACGATTAACTAATTTGTCCGTTTCCAAACGTGGCCCACTGACCATTACCCTAAAATTCTGATTCAGAATTTCGTCCTTATTGGTAAGCTCATATCCCCTACTCTCTAATTCGTCTAATCCTACAATAACTACTTTAACTGATGATATAACTTGTGGCTGAACAGGATTTTGTGTATTAATAACAAAAATCCAG
>JAEXBC010000271.1 GCA_023457875.1 Bacillota bacterium
ATGTTCAAATTTTTGTCCTTTAAAGATTAAATAATCATGGCTGATTTTAAATTACCCGGGTTGCATAACATTCAAGACAAAAAATGCAATATTCTTGAAAAATACAGGGATTACCGCTTGATTGAAGAATTTATTAGCAATACAACACAATTCTACAAAAAACATTTTCATGAGCTAAATGATTTTGTATTAAGAGAAAAACGTTCTCTAGTGTTTGAAACGCCTAGTAGAGTAAAGATATGTCATGAATATGATCTGTTTCAGAAGAAAAAAGGTATAATAATGCCCAACTCCCCTTATTTTATCATAAATCCGACAGAAAGACTTGCTTGGTTAAAGATGTTTTGTGATAGCGAACGAATAACAGTAGCACGTGCGGATATTGTAAAAAATGTTATAATTGAAAAATTACAATCGGAAATAGATGTCTATTGTATCAATGAAAAAAGAGAAAAGAATGCAGTGATAAAAGAAATATGGGCTGCAAAACAGGGATTACCTTGTTTTATTATCTTTTCGAAAAAGCCAGAGCAAAGTTTTATCCTAGAGATGCAATTCTATGAAAGCATAGCTATTAATAAGAGTCAGAATAACATGTGTAATTTAATTTGTCCTATCCAGATATGGAATATTTCGTATTGTTATAATCCTCTATCAAATCAAACGTCATGGATATATTTGCAATCACCTCAAAATTTTGAAATTGAACTATATGAAAACGAGGAAAATCTAAAATTGAGCTCTGATCCGGAAGTAGTATCTTATGCATTTACAGATAAACTTGAGCATGTTTTTAATATAAAAATAAAAGTTGCAAAAACATTGATAATATGGTATCTTTCAATCTACTACTCCGCTTTATTCCTGTTTTTTTTAATCTTAAGTGTTTACATTAATACTTTATGGAATAAGTATGAACTTCCGTCATTCAATTTAATTGGTATTGAAATGCTTTTACCGAAAGATACTTTAACAACAATTGCTGCATTAATTTCTGCAGGAATAATTACAACACGCAGTTTTATGATAACAGAGGAAACTATATTAAAAAAATATTCAATGCTTATTTCATCCTTTTTAGTTTTAATTATTGTGCTATCTACCTTGATGACTGTAGTATGCCCTAGCTATTCGTAATAAAACGTCAGTAATATTTAGGGGATTCTCAATTTTGAAAATCTTTATTTTGTAAGCATTTGTCCCCGATGTAATCAATGCTTCTTTTCTTTATTTTTGCTATTTTTTTGTAAGTTCACAATAATGTACAGGTCTTCTCAAAAACTAACCACCAAGGATAACTCTAATGGGAGATGGCCTTAACGGTTTCATTTTTTGTATCTGAACCCTTGTTAGACTCCTATTGGAGTCGTGTTAGATTTTTGTTAGATTTCCTTGTTTTCCAAGCGTTGGGAGTTAGTTCTTTTGTCTGTATTTGGTTGACTTCGTGCGTAATCAATTCTTTTTTCTCTATTCTTGCTTTTTTTTGTTCGTAAGCTTATACAATGTCTAATAATTGTATAAACATTTTGTTAGACCAAATCCATAACAAAAGATGCAGAATGTCATAAAAGGTTTACCTACAAAGTCGGCAATTCACCTAAAGCTTTCCAGACTTTTGAAAATGAGCCACACAAGCATGCAATAAAGTACAACTACTTATATATAATACCCCCTCCCCCTAAAGAATAAGAGCTTGAAATATATACCAGTTTATTTCTTCTATGGTTTACTGAATTGAAAGTTACGTACAAGTGACTAGAGTACTCTTTTACGCCCCCCTAGGGTAGTTGGAAGAAAAGTAAAATACTTATCCTTCACTCAATCAATTCATAAATCATTTAAAACTTTATTCGTTATGAGAAATCTACAAATTATTGGCAATGTGCCACAAATAAGAAAAGAAAGTAACTTTGGTGAGTTTGCAGAAGAAGCGGTAATAATCGAAGAACAATCACTCTTAAAGAAAGAGAATCCTCACTTTTTGGAAGCTAATACGCTGGAGGTAACAATGCAACATTTAAAAAATGATTGTATTACACCTGTATTTGCCAAAGACAATGAGCTTACAATTCCTCATCCTGCATTTATCGAGACTGTTTACGATGCTGCAGCTACGTTTTTTAGTGGTGAAAGCATTGATTTGCCAGATATTCGTGTAAGTCATATCATTAAAGGTCGAATACCAGAGGCAATACATAAACCTGTAAATCAGCTTTTGGAAAGTGATAAAACGATTTATTACGAAAGATGTGCTTTTATTATTCAGATTCCTACAATTTACGAAACGGTAAACGGGAATAAGCTAACACTTACTATTGGCGGTGTTCGTGCCTATAATCACACAAATCTGTATTCCAAGAAAGGAGCAGAACGGTTTAAAGTATTTATTGGCTTTACCTGTAAAGTATGCACAAACTTGTGTGTATCTACAGACGGTTTTCTTAGTTGTTTGGAAGTGACCAATACTAGAGACTTATATCAAGCGGTATTAGAAATGTTCCAGAACTACCAACCTGCAAAACATCTACATTTGATGCAAACGCTTGGTAACTCATATCTAACAGAACATCAATTTTGCCAATTATTAGGAAGAATGAGACTTTATCAATCACTACCACAAGGCTATCAAAAAGATATCCCTAAAGTTTTAATCACTGATTCCCAAATAAATACGGTTGCAAAGGCGTATATCAGTGATGAGGATTTTGGGAGCTTGGGGAATGACATAAGTCTGTGGAAACTGTACAACCTATTAACAGGAGCAAATAAGAGCAGTTATATAGATTCATTCTTGGATAGAGCGGTAAATGCTACGGAAATAGCAATAGGAATAAATGCTGCTTTGCATGGAGACCAAAAATACAAGTGGTTTATTGATTGATTTAACGGGAGAATATTCAGTAATGGGTATTCTCCTATTCTATTAACTACATAAAATTGAGAGTTATGTTCTATTATAAGATACTTGTTTGGCTTTTCTGGTTGATATTGTTTCTTTTGACAGGCTGTGTGCCGTTAATCCTGCTTATTATTTTGATTGGCGTATGGGAAGTAGAAGACGCAAATAAAACTCGTTAGTGTTCAAAATGAGAATGTGTTCAAATAAATCTGTAAAGGTGGTTTGAATACATTCTTTTATGTAATCAACTTAATCAAAGAATAAAATGAAAACAGCTGTAATATATGCACGTGTTTCATCTACTAATGATAGACAGGACACAAGCAGACAAATAGAGGACTTAAAGAAGTATGCTAATTCACAGGATATAGAAATAGTGAATATATTCCAAGAACACATTTCAGGTGCGAAGAGAATTGAGGAAAGGCAGATTCTAGGAGAATGCTTAGAATACTGTAAACGTGAATCTATGAATTTCCTACTTTTATCTGAATTGTCAAGATTGGGAAGGAGTACACTACAGGTTCTTCGCTCTTTGGAGATTCTTCATAATGCCAAGGTATCTGTTTACATACAGAATTTAGGGCTTTATACGCTCCAACCAAATGGAGAAGTTAATCCAATCGCTTCTATAATGGTGACAGTACTTGCAGAAATGGCAAACATCGAAAGGAGTAACATTCAATTTCGTTTGAATAGTGGTAGAGCAAATTATATTGCCAAAGGTGGTAAACTTGGCAGAAAGACTGGTTCAACCAAAACGGATGATAAAAAGAAAGAAGAATATAAAGAAGTCATAGTTTTACTAAAGAAAGGCTATTCAATCAGAAATATAGCCAAATTACAAAATATCGGTATTTCCACAGTTCAACGGGTTAAAAATCAGTTTATAAAGTCATAAACATAAAATATTAGTTGGGTAGAAAATTCAGAAATTTAGCTCTTATATGGGCAGTCTTAAATTTTCTACCTACCTGAATTTTCCAATAAAAGATTGCCTTCTATTTTTAATAAACAAAAGTTCTTGCATTTAAATACTCTTTTATTAACTTTGTACCAATTTCAGAATCTTAATGAGTTAGGAGCTGAAAGAACATATTAGTTAATAAAGAGCGTTTAAGATATTATCCTGTTATGAAATCTTGACAGTTTCAATCTTCAAGGATAATAGGCAAGGACGCTCACGTCAATGTTATATATCTATTGCCACGGTGCAGTAGTCTATATATCCTTTGGCGTGGGCTATTGTTTATTATTTGGAGATGGGCAGTCGAGAGCCTCATAACAGTAATATTCAATAGTTCCCACGCTTTTAAATTTATAAATAAACTACTTTCTGGGAATTGGGTAGTGCAACATGATAGAATTATGAAAAAGATTTTAGTTGCATTAGCATTATCTACTGCAGCTTTAGCAGTTAATGCGCAGTTTACTACTTATCAGTCAATTAATCCAAAAGTTTCTCAACTATCTGGTACACAGGGTAATAATGATGCTCCATTTACCTCTTATCAATCTATTAATGCACGCATAAGGCAAAACAGTGACGTTCGTTCAGGAAATGGAAGCAATATGCAGTTGCCGCAGAGACTTATAAGAGGTAATGAAGTAACAACAATTAAGTATGAAAATGGTAATATCACAGAAGTAGCAATGACCTCAGATGGGGAAGACAATTCATTGAATACAAAGATATTTTACACATCTGATGAAATAACAACGCCTATTGATAATAAGAATCACATAATGTTTTTTGCATTCTTATTATCTTTCTTGCTGTTTACTTCTTCTTTGGCATTCTCGCAAGTTTCATTTGTTCGCTATCAGTTAGCCATGAACAATTAGTTTACCACCGATATTGTATGAAAAGAATAATACCATTAGGGCGATTCGATCTCAGAATCAAGAAATCGGATCGGGTCTTGGAAGTCGGTCCAGGGCATAATCCCCACCCAAGGTCTAATGTCTTGGTTGAAAAGTTTATTGATGACAATACCCATAGGTGCGGTGATGTTGTTGTCAGGCAAGGACAGGAGCTGTTAAACTACGATGGTGATAGCATGCCATTCAAGGACAAGGAATTTGACTATGTAATATGCAACCAAGTACTTGAACATGTGGACGATCCGGTCGCTTTCGGTCAAGAGCTATCCCGTGTCGGAAAAAAGGGTTATTTGGAATGCCCATCCATTATCGGAGAGTTTTTATTCCCCAAGGAATCCCATAAATGGGTGGTCTTGCAATTGGATGACAAGCTGTACGCATTCGAGAAGTCGAAAATGCCTGGAGACTACAAAAACAATTATGGAGAGTTGTTTCTCAACTATTTGCCCTATCAATCTTTGTTATGGAAACTGATGTGGATTGTGGAAAGCAATTTGATGATAAATAAGATCGAATGGGAAGACAACATCCAAATATCGATTGTAACGGACGATTCGGAAGTAAAAAGATTTTTTACGGAAAAATGGGATCGCGAAATGACTCAGTGCTATTCGAAGAAAAGGAGTTTGTGGGCCGAATTAAAAAATATAGCAAGAGCCTTGCGTTACTTAGGATGGATGAAATTGGCGGTGAAAGGGTGAAGGGGTTGGAGTTTACTTATTTATTAATTCTTACACACATGTGTGTGTATGGGGGGGGAATTCTTGCATTTTCTGTCTCATATGGCAGAAGCAGAATTTTCTCCACTTAATTTTTATTTCTGAATGCAATAATTACAACACAATGATACATATTTATAAAATTATATTAATAGGAATAATTAGAAAGGTATACTACTTGGTACATTTTACATAGAAGAGAAAATATTCGACTAACTAGAGGTGTGCACATAATTATGAATAATTCCCAGATGAAGAATTGGTTATATCAGCGAATGGTTTATCTACTTTCGAATGGGAATTATTTCATAAGCACAATCAATGACTTTTAAATCATGAGCAAGGTTTTAGGTTCTGCTTTTATAGTAATTATATGCTGTTTTCTTTCTTGTAGTGGGCGTACACAATCAAGAGAGAAAGAAATGAAAGATTCACTTGCAGCAGTAAACTTCATTAAATGTGCAAAGTTTCTATACAATTCTTTTCTACGCAATGCAGATTTAGAACAGCAAGAAGGGCATACTGATACATGTACTAATAACTTCTCTGCATATGACAATCATCCTGCACTGGAAGTCTCAGAAGAGGAATACTTGATGTGGGTAGATTCTACATTGGGGGTAACAGGTGTGAAACTGATTGATTATAGGAATGAGGTATACCAATATGGTAATACGAGGTTTTACTGGAATCGAGAGTTTAATTACCTCTTGGTATATCCTTCTAATTTTCAGCATGGAAAAGAACCAGATATCTGTGATGGAAATCACTTTGTGAATAATGATAGCACAATCTGTCTCAATGTATATGTAAGCTACTTCGATGTATTTAAAGAGGATTATTCGCTTCGTGAGTGGTTGGATGTTCTGATAGATTCTGAAATCGAATTAGGAAATAGAATCGAAAAAAAGGACTATACAGAATCTGGTTATGTAATTGAAGGAAAGACTAAAAATGGCAGATGTTTTTATAGTGAAGCTATTTATAAGATAACTTATGATCGTGAGATTATTCTAACTGTTAGGTTGGAGTATGCGAGTTCAAAGAAGAAAGAAGCTAAAGAGATAATAAAAAGAAGTTTTAGTAACTTCACATCTCTATACTAGATCATATTCAGTTAAAAGAAAACAGCATTTGAAGATAATCATTTGCTGTTTTTTTTATTATCATTGCAAACAAAAACACAATGAAGCCAGTAGATAAGTTCTCAATACAGTATAGCGAGTTGCTAGAGTATATATATCCAGTGACACAAGAATATTTCCCTGATTTTGATTATGACGAAGAAACAGGACAGGCATATATATTACCGTCACAAACACCAGATACTTTTAAAGGTAGGTATAATAGGGGAGTATTGAAAGGCAAATTCTCTTTTGATTCTTACATAAAGAATCAAGAATTACAGGATTTACTTGTTGTCTTGGATTTAGATACTGAAA
>JAEXBC010000272.1 GCA_023457875.1 Bacillota bacterium
GTTTCATCCTTCCTCGAACTCAATTATCCTTTGCTGTATAGTAAATCAGCAATATGTTGAATGAATAGAGCAATATGTTATTTTATCATGTATAGTTTATCTCATAATAAATAAAACTGCAATAAAATGCAGTTTTATTTATTAAATGAACAACACTTACAGATTAGAACGCCTAACAGTAATCCTAAACCCATCCCTAGGTAGGGTGCCTTTTTTAAACGTTTCATCATGCAATTTGATGTGGTGTTTTTTTGCTTTGAAATAACTCGGTAGTGAGGAAATTGAGTTGGCATAGATGATTCTCCTTGTTAATCAATACTTTTTTTAAAGATAGCTCTATTAAGTTTAATGAATCAATTTGCAATTGTAATGAGTTCATGCACCAACTTCATTACACTATAAAACTTAATGTCATAAGCTAAATATAGTATGGAATCAATTAAAAAAAATTATACTTACTAGAGGGGCCAAAAGGAGGTATTGTTTACATTACTTTTAAAAGCTTCTATAATAATGATAAAAACAATGAAAAAAGGAGTCACATTATGGAAATACCCAATATATACTTTCCTCATTTAGGATTATCTTTTCATATTTCATCAGAGGCTTTTACCATTTTTAATATAACGATTTACTGGTATGGGATTATTATAACAGCTGGATTTGTTTTGGGGACTTTACTGGCTAGTTATATTGCAAAAAAAGAGGGTGTAAATCAAGACGTTATTACAGATTTTGTTTTATATGATATTCTGTTTGCCATATTAGGTGCCCGCATATACTTTGTAGCCTTTAGATGGCAGGAGTATAAGGGGAATCTTGGAGACATTTTTAACATTAGGCAAGGAGGACTTGCCATATATGGGGGCATTATTGCCTCTGTAATTGTTGCACTCATCTATACGAGGATAAGAAAAGTTCAAATTTTTAAGTTTGCAGATATCCTTACCTATGGTTTGATTTTAGGACAAGCAATTGGGCGATACGGTAATTTTACAAATAAAGAAGCTTTTGGTGGCAATGCAAATAATCTATTTTCAATGGCGATTCTTTATGAAGAGGCTAAACCCGCTACCACAGGAGGACTCTTAAATATCGTTCAATTTCCCCAATTTGGTATGGCACAATATATACAAGTTCATCCTACCTTTTTCTATGAATCCACTTGGAACTTTGCCTTACTTATTCTCCTTCTTTTTTATCGTAAGCATAAAAAATGCGAGGGTGAAATTTTCTTTCTTTATTTAATTGGATATGGAATAGGTAGATTTTGGATAGAAGGGCTAAGAACAGATCAGCTTTTGCTTCCTTATATTCAAGTACCTGCTTCTCAGTGTATTGCCATATTATCGGCAATAATGGGAATAATTGGAATTATCATGTGTCGAAATAATGTCAGAAATAAATAAATAATCCAATTAGTGCAAATTAATGTTGTTTTCTTCCAGAAAATAGATTATAATACTTTATATAGATAAATAGGAATGATTTTTGTTTTTTTTAAGGGGGATTCATATGAAAGAGATGAAAAAGAGTATTACATCGATGCAGAACAATTTAAACCGACTCTTAGGCAACGTTGGACCAACTGGATGTAGAACACCTGGAATTTACTCACTTAGTACTAAATTAGATAAAGAAATCGTGAAATATTATAAAACACTAGGTTCTCACTAACTTAAAAAAACTAACCTTTATAGGTTAGTTTTTTTTATGCAAAAAAATAAACAGAGAAAATTGAATTGATCAGTCATTTTTATTAATTATTGATAATATTTATTAAGTTTATATTAAATTTAGCTTGTATTTTTCTTATAAACAGCCTAAAATATAAGAAAATGGGTGTAAGTGGAGAGAAGTGGAGGGGAGTGGTGAATGTTCATAGGAGAATATAGACACAGCTTAGATGAAAAAAGCCGCGTGATTGTTCCCTCTAAATATAGGGACAAGCTAGGAGAATGCTTTGTCCTTACTAAAGGTTTAGATGGTTGTTTATTCATTTACACACTTGCTGAATGGACAATCTTTGAACAAAAATTAAAGAGTTTACCACTTACAAATCAAAATGCAAGAAAATTTGTTCGTTTCTTTTTGTCAGGAGCAGTAGAATGTACAACAGATAAGCAAGGGAGAATAGTTATCCCAGCTCATTTGCGTACCTATTCTGAAATTGAAAAGGATATCGTATTTATTGGTATGAGTAATCGTATTGAGGTATGGAGTAGTAGTAAATGGGATACATATAATGAAGAAGATCTGGATGTAGAGCTACTTGCAGAACAGATGCAAGAATTAGGAATTTAAGGGTGATGAAATGAAATTCGAACATATCTCAGTTTTACTTAATGAATGTATAGAAGGATTAGCCATTAAACCAACGGGTACTTATGTAGATGGAACCTTGGGTGGTGCTGGACATGCAAGCGTAGTATGCGCACAACTTTTGAGTGAGGGACACTTTATTGGTATAGATCAAGATAAAAACGCCTTAGCTGTATCCAAGGAGCGACTAAAGTTAGTAAAACCTAAAGTATCTCTTGTTCGAAGTAATTTTGAAAAGGTAACCCAAGTTTTTGATGACTTAAATGTTGACAAGATAGATGGCATGCTCATTGACCTAGGGGTTTCATCACACCAGCTTGATGAACCTTCTAGAGGCTTTTCATATATGCATGATGCACCACTTGATATGCGCATGGATCAAGAAGCTGCCTACACAGCATATGATATCGTCAATGAAATGGACGAGGAAGGGCTGTTTCATATTATAAAAGAGTATGGAGAAGAAAATTGGGCAAGGCGTATTGCACAGTTTATCGCTAGTGAGCGAAAGATAAAACCTATTGAGACCACTTATGAATTAGTAGAGATTATTAAGAAGGCTATCCCAAAGGGCGCACGAAAAGATGGGCCACATCCAGCTAAGCGTACTTTTCAAGCGATACGAATAGCTGTAAATAGAGAACTTGAAATCATTGAACCCACCATCAATGCGGTGGTTGAGCGTTTAAAGCCAGGTGGGAGACTATGCATCATCACTTTTCATTCTTTAGAGGATCGTATTGTAAAGCATGCATTTAAAAAACTAGAAGATCCTTGTACGTGCTTAAAATCATTGCCTATGTGCATATGTGGTAAAGTGCCTACGGTGAAGGTGATTACTAGAAAGCCAATATTACCGACAGAGGAAGAAATAGAAATGAATCCTCGATCAAGGAGTGCAAAGTTAAGGATAGTAGAGAAGTTATAATTGGAGGGGTAGGCATGGCATATCAGGTAGACAAGAGGTATAATTATCAGTATGATAGCACGGCAAGAGCTTATGCCGAACCGATAATTAGACCTGAACCGGCGAAACAGCCAGTAAAGCATAGACAGCCAAAACCAAGAAGTGTGGACATTGTTTTTGGGATGCAGCTTTCACTATGTAGTGTTGTATTGTGTATCAGTGCATTTATGTATATTAATAGTTATGCTACACTCAGCTGTAAGCAGCGCGAGCTAAACACATTAAAAAATGAAATGGTGAACTTAAAAAGTGAAATAAGTGACACCGAAGCAAAAATATCTGAGGCCCTTAATTTAGATACTATAAGGGAGCGTGCTTCAAAGGAATTGGGAATGAGAGAGCCACTAGCACATCAAATCATCTATATTCAAACTCAGGAACAAAGCTATACGGGATATGATAATTAAAAGTAGGGAAAATAATGAAAACAAAAAGAATGCAAAAGCAATCTAAAAAAGTCTTAAGTAGAAAAAGCCTTAATAAGCGTATTGCTATTATGAATATGTGCCTAATCGGTGCCTTCTTATTTTTGGGTTTTCAAGTGGCAAAGATTAAACTCGTGAAGGGAGAGGAATATACAAAGGGCGTATTTGCTAATATGGCAGGGAGTGAAAGGATGATTAAGGCACAACGTGGCGCTATTGTAGATCGTAATCAAAAAACCTTAGCAACGAGCGTGTTAGCTTATGATATCCTATTAAGCCCCTATGACATTTTAGGTATAGCCAAAGAAGAGGAAAGAGAGAAGATATATGCTACACTAGCCACCCAGGTAAATCAGTCAAAGGATGAAATTAGACAGATTGTAGAAAGTAGACCGGATTCAAGATATTATTTGTTAGCTAAAAAAATGCCTACTGAAAAGGCTGAAAAGCTCAAGGGATTAGGCGGTGTGGCCCTCGAAAAAGCCTATATCAGAAAGTATCCAAATGGAGTATTAGCAGCTCAAGTTATTGGCTTCTTTAATAAAAATGAAGAAGGTCAATATGGCGTAGAGCAGCAGTATGAACAGTATTTAATTGGAAAGCCAGGTAGAGAGTTTTCTCAGTATCAAGCTTCTCATATTGTCACAAGAGAATTACAAGAAGCACAAACTGGTGCCACCATTACCCTTACCATTGATGAAGTTATTCAGCAGTATGTGGAGTCTACTATGAAAAAATATATTAATGAGTGGAACCCCCTTAATGCATCTGCTATTATTATGAATCCTAATACGGGTGAGATCTATAGTATGTTTTCTTATCCTAGCTTTAACCCTAACCAGTATAATAATTTAACGGAGCAATTAGGGGAAAGTCAGTGGAAGGCTATGGAGGAGCAAGACCAAAGTACAGCACTACTTACGGCTTGGCAGAATCATGCAATACAGTATATGTATGAGCCGGGTTCAACCTTTAAGCCACTTATTGTAGCTATGGCACTTGAGGAAGGTGCTATCACTGAAACGGAAACCTATAATTGTCCTGGACATAAGATTGTGGCTGACAGAAAGATTGATTGTTGGAAGAAAGCGGGTCATGGGGTGCAAACTTTAGATGAGGCCCTAGCCAACTCCTGCAATGTGGCAATGATGGAGATTGCGAGCAAACTAGACAATGATTTGTTTTTAAAATATGTTCATCGTTATGGTTTTGGAGAAGTGACAGGTATTGAATTGACTGGTGAAGCAACAGGATTGTTACATAATAAATTAGGACCTGTAGAAAAAGCAACTTATTCTATGGGGCAAACGCTCACGGTTACACCTATTCAGCTAATTTCTGCATTTTCCTCTGTTATTAATGGGGGGTATTTGCTAAAACCTTATGTTGTTTCTGAAATTATAAGTCAACAAGGTGAAGTTCTGTTTGAACAAAGTAGAGTGGTTCGCAGGCAGGTTATTCCCACTGACATTGCTAAAATGGTGACAAGTTATCTGAAGAAGGTAGTTGATGAGGGAGGAACTGGTCACGCAGCGGCTATTTCAGGCTATGATATTGGTGGAAAAACCGGTACAGGTGAGAAATTTATAGAGGTGAATGGTAATCGGGAACGTGCTAAAGACGAATATGTCGTGTCTTTTATGGGCTTTGCTCCTGTGAACAATCCCCAGATCATAGGACTTGTGGTGTTTGATGGGTTGCCTGAAGGAACAGGTGCTCCAGCAATGGCATTTAAAGAGATGATGGAAAATATTTTACCGTATTTAGATATTGAACTTAAAGTAACGGCGGAAAATGAAGATAGTAATTTATGCAAGGTGCCTGATGTGTCTAATAAGACGATCTATGAAGCTATTCATCTATTAGAACAAAATCATTTTGAGTATGTATTAAGTGGTGTAGGAAGTAAAGTGACTAGCCAATATCCATCCAGTGAGACACCTTGGTCAAAAGGTGACAAGGTGGTACTTTATGTAAGCACTGATGCGATGGACAAAATACAAGTTGTGCCTGATTTAACAGGTGTAACCATACAGGATGCTCAATCGATTGTCAATGGTTTGTTTACCATAGAAGGCAGTGGAAGCGGGCTGATCACGAGTCAAATTCCTAAAGCAGGAAGTAAAATAGAAGAAAATAATAAAATTATAGTCAAAACAAGTGAATAATGAGCATAATGACTCCTTCTTTAAAATAGAATTGTGATAAGACAACTTTTAAAGGAGGAGTTTTTTGATGCAAAACGATGTTTCTTTAGCCTTAAGGCGAAGAATTCTTATTTTATTAACTTGTTTTACACTTGGCTTCTTGGGGGTAGGTGTACGCCTCGGATATGTACAAGTTATTGAAGGAAAAAAGCTTCAGGAGCTTGCTGATGAACAACAAACTAGAAATCGGCCGATTACACCAACCCGTGGCATAATCTATGATCGCAACTTAAATGTACTTGCTAGAAGTGCGTCAGTAGCTACGATTGGAGTGGTACATGCACAAATCACTGAGCCAGAACGCGTTGCAAAAACTTTATCACAGTATCTTGATTTAGACTATGATGAGGTCTATAAAAAAATCACCAAACGGGTGGCCTTTATGCGGATAGCGACAAAAGTAGATAAAGAGATAGCAGATCAGATTCGCGATTTAAATCTATCAGGTGTCAAGGTGGATGAGGACTCCAAGCGTTATTATCCGTACAACAGTCTAGCTTCACAAACGCTTGGATTTGTAGGGAAAGATAATCAAGGGATTATTGGTCTAGAAGTGAAATACGATAGCTATTTGAAGGGGACTCCTGGTCAAATTTTAATGGAGACCAACGGTAAAGGAGAACGAAGAGAGCAAGAGGTTGAAGTGAGAATAGACCCGATTGATGGAGAACATTTAGTAACCACTTTAGATTTAACTTTGCAGCAGTACGCACAACAGGCTATCGAAAAGGTAGTGGCACACAAAAAGGCAAAGCGTGGGGCTATCATCATGATGAATCCTCAAAATGGAGAAATTTATGCCTTGGCAATTGAACCAGATTTTAATTTGAATGAGCCCTTTACCATTAATGATGAAGCTTTAGAAGATAGCTGGAACTTATATACAGAAAAAGAAAAACAGGAATTTTTAAATCAGATGTGGCGTAACTTTACCATTAATGATACCTACGAGCCAGGCTCTACTTTTAAGATTTTTACTTCTGCTATGGGGCTTGAGGAAAATTTGGTTACTGAAGAGAGTAAGTTTGTCTGTACGGGAAGTAGAGTGGTTGCAGGAAGAACCATTAAATGTTGGCGTAGTCCTCGTTCTCATGGAGCAGAAAACTTTGTACAGGGTGTGCAAAATTCTTGTAATCCTGTTTTTATGGAAGTAGCAGAACGAGTGGGAGCAAGCAAGTTTTATGACTATATGATAAAATTTGGCTTTAAATCCAAGACAAACATCGATTTGCCAGGAGAAGCAATAGGTATTTTACATAACAAAAATAGTATTGGTCCAGTAGAACTGGCTACCATGTCCTTTGGACAGTCCTTTCAGATTACACCGATGCAACTTCTTTCTGCGGGAGCAGCGGCTGTTAATGGCGGGCATAAGGTGACGCCTCATTTTGGTAAAGAAATTATTGATGATGAAGGAAATATACAACATACCTTTACTTATGAAAAGGGAGAACAAATCATTTCTAGTGAAACCAGCCAAAGACTTAAAAAAATACTAGAGAGTGTAGTATCTGAAGGAGGAGGTAAGAAGGCATATATACCGGGTTATCATATAGGTGGCAAGACAGCAACCTCACAAAAACTTCCTCGTGGCTCTGGTAAGTATACTGCATCCTTTTTTGCTTTTGCCCCAGCTAAAGATCCTGTACTTATGGCGCTAGTCATTATTGATGAACCTCAAGGAACGTATTATGGTGGTACTATTGCTGGACCAGTTATGAAGGAGATACTAGAAAATGCCCTTCCTTATTTAGGAATATCTCCTAGCTATTCAGAGGAGGAGCTAAAGCTTGAAGAAGTTCAAAAGGTGGTTGTGCCTAATTTTCAGAATCTAACCCTTAAAGAGGCCAAGGACTTAGCCCAAAAGCAGGGTATTTCTATCGTAGTGGAAGGAGAAGGCAGTAAGGTTAGCTCTCAATTTCCTTTGGCAGGAGAAACAATCAATAAAACCAGTAAAATTATCCTTTATACACAATAGATGACTTTTTAATATGTATAAGTCGTGCTATAATATTTAGGAAATAAATAAGGAGGGTTACCATGAAACTAATTGAACTATTAGATGGACTAGATTATGTGTGTATAAAAGGTAACGTGAATCAAGAAGTTGATCAGATGATTTATGACTCCCGCATTAAAACCAGTGCTGGATTATTTATTGCGATAGAAGGATTTAAAACAGACGGACATCAATATATTTCAACAGCTATTTCAAATGGTGCAAAGGTCATTTTAGTACAAAAGGAAGTACCTATAGATGAAGATGTTACAGTCATTCAAACGAAGGATACAAGACTTGCTATGGCCATTATGGCTAATAATGCTTATCAGCATCCTTCCAAAAAGTTTGACCTAGTGGGCGTGACAGGCACTAATGGAAAAACAAGTATTACTTTTATACTAGGACAATTACTTGAAGCATATCATAAAAAAATAGGTATTATTGGAACGATTGAAAATCGTATTGGAAGCCAAGTATTGAAGGCAGAACGTACCACACCCGAGTCACTAGATTTACAAGCTTTATTTAGTAAGATGGTAGAAGAAAAAGTAGATGTCACTTTAATGGAGGTATCCTCTCATGCATTGGCATTGAGCCGTGTAGTAGGAGTAGCTTTTAAAGTAGGCATTTTTACGAATCTTACCCAAGATCATTTGGATTTTCACAAAACCATGGATAATTACGTTGAGGCAAAAGCAAAATTGTTTCAGCTCTGTGAAATCGGCATTATCAATCAAGATAGCCCGTACACCAAGCAAATTACAGAAGCTGCTACCTGCAAGCTCATTACTTATGGTATTTCAAATGAGGCGGACTATATGGCTAAAGATATAATAATAACAGCTACCAAAGTAGAATATACTTTGATATGTGAGGAAGGAAAGTTCCGTGTTGAAGTACCTATTCCTGGAAAATTTACGGTATATAATACATTAGCCGTTATTGCAGCAAGTAGGGCATTAAATCTACCTTTAGCATATGTTCTTGATACCCTAAAGCAAATTAAAGGCGTGCCTGGTCGTGTACAGACCTTTAATTCTTCTAAGGGCTATAGTGTTCTTGTGGATTATGCCCATACCCCAGATGGACTAGAAAATGTACTATCTACCATTAAGGAGTTTGTTAAAGGTCGTGTCATTACTGTGTTTGGATGTGGAGGAGATCGTGATAAGACCAAACGTCCTATTATGGGCAGTATCGCTGCAAAATACTCAAATCATGTGTTTATTACGTCAGATAACCCACGTACAGAAAATCCATTACAGATATTGGATGATATTGAAGTAGGGGTAAAGGCAATCACATCAAACTATATTAAGGTAGAAGATCGTAAGGTGGCTATTTGCCAAGCACTTAATGAAGCGCAAAAGGATGATGTGGTCCTCATTGCAGGAAAAGGACATGAAAATTATCAAATATTAAAGGATAGAATTATTCACTTTGATGATAGTGAAGTGGTTAATGCGTATCTTCGGGGGGGAGAATGAATGAGACTAACAATTGAAGAAATTGTAGAGGCTGTGGATGGCAAGTGTTTAAATAAGTGTGATGAAAGGTATATCCAAGAAGTGACTACAGATTCTCGAAGTATCGTTGAAAATGGATTGTTTATTCCCCTAAAGGGTGAGCGTTTTGATGGTCATCATTTCATCTCTCAAGTGCATGCGCATGGTGTTGTAGCAACCCTTACGATGAAACAGGAGATCATAGACGAAAGACTATGTACGATTTATGTAGAAGATACGGCGAAGGCCCTTTTGGATTTAAGCCATTACTATAGAATGAAGTTTACACTACCAGTTGTGGGTATAACAGGCAGTGTAGGAAAAACCAGTACCAAAGAAATGGTTACAGCTGTATTAAGTGGAAAGTGGCTTACCCATAAAACAGAGGGGAATTTTAACAATGAAATTGGTATGCCCCTTACTTTATTAAAGCTTGAATCCTGCCATGAAGTTGCAGTTATTGAAATGGGAATGAATCATTTTGGTGAAATTCATCGTTTATCAACTACTGCTCGTCCTAATGTGGCGATTATCACAAATATTGGTACCTCTCACATTGAGAATCTTGGAAGTCGTGAGGGGATTTTAAAAGCAAAGCTAGAAGTGCTTGATGGACTCCAAACAGGGGGACTATTGATTATTAATGGAGATAATGACTTATTGAAACAGCTTCATGATTTACCTTATAAAATGGTATCTTATGGCTTATCCAAGGAGAATGATTACTGGGCACATTCCATTAAGAACGATGGAGAATATACCTTAGCTTATGTGGTAACGCCAAAGGAGGAATATCCTATACGGATTAAAGCCCTTGGAGAACACATGGTGTATAACACGTTAGCTGCTATTGCGGTAGCAGAGCATTTGGGATTAACCCTTGAGGAAATTGAAAGGGGACTAAGCTACTATGAACCTACAAAGATGCGTATGCAACTTGCCACTTATGAAAATGGAATTACTGTCATTGATGATACCTATAATGCTAGTGTGGATTCTATGAAGGCAGCTCTAAAGGTACTAAAGGATTATAAGACACAGGGAAGAAAAATAGCAGTATTAGGTGATATGCTTGAACTAGGAGATTTTGCTCCCGTGCTACATGAAGAAGTTGGTGCTTTTGCAGCTAGCCTTGAACTTGATGGAATTTATGCGGTTGGTGCTTTAGCAAAACATATTGAGGTGGGATGTCAAAAAAAGGGGTATAGCAATGTTTACCATTATGATACGAAGGCATCATTTGTAGAAGAAATGGGTAAACAGTTAGTAGGTGGAGATACCATCCTATTTAAAGCATCTAGAGGGATGCACTTTGAAGAAATGCTAGAAGAAGTGAGAAAGGTGAAGTGAGATGAAAAATGAAGCACTATATGCTGTTTTAATTG
>JAEXBC010000273.1 GCA_023457875.1 Bacillota bacterium
CAGAAGAAAATAGAAGCAGATATGGTTATGCCTGTACCTGATTCAGGTATTCCATCGGCTATTGGCTATGCAAAGGAGTCAGGTATTCCTTATGGCGAGGGACTCGTTAAAAATAGGTACATAGGTCGTACTTTTATTCAACCTACACAGGAAATGCGTGAAAATGCTGTTAAAATCAAATTAACGCCCCTTAGACAAAATCTTGAGGGTAAACGTGTGATTATGATAGATGATTCTATTGTAAGAGGAACCACCTGTAAACGTATTGTTGAACAGATTAAAAAGGCAGGAGCTAAAGAGGTTCACGTATGTATTGCTTCACCTCCAGTTAAGTATTCATGTTATTTTGGTATTGATACGCCATATAGAGAATATTTGATTGGTGCACAAAAAACGATAGACGAAATTTGTGAGTATTTAGGAGCAGATTCATTAACGTATCTTGGGGAAGAAGAATTAAGAGAGGCTTGTGGCTATAAAAGTCAGTTCTGTAAAGCCTGCTTTAATGGAAAGTATCCAATGGAAGTACCTATTGGTACCCCACCTTCTACGTGTTAATAGATGAAAGAACCCTAGATGAATAGTCTAGGGTACTTGCATTTTCTTTGGTAAAAAAGTCAATAATGAAAACGCCTAATTGGGCGAACTATAGGAGGATAAGATGTCTACAAATAAAATTACGTATAAAGATGCAGGTGTAGATGTACACCGTGGTTATGAAGCTGTTGCACAGATGAAGGAGCATGTTAAATCAACCTTTACAAAGGGCGTCCTTACAGATATCGGTAGCTTTGGCGGCACCTTTTCACTAGCTGCTTTTGCGGGAATGAAAGAGCCTGTTCTTGTTTCTGGAACTGATGGCGTAGGTACTAAGCTAAAACTAGCTTTTGAGCTTAATAAGCATGATACAATAGGTATTGATGCAGTAGCGATGTGTGTCAATGATATTATTTGTGGTGGCGCTCAGCCATTATTCTTTTTAGACTATATTGCAACAGGTCGCATTGCACCAGAGCATATTGCCAATATTGTAAAGGGTATTGCTGATGGTTGTAAAGAAAGCGAATGTGCTTTAGTTGGAGGAGAAACAGCTGAGATGCCAGGTTTTTACCCAGATGGAGAATATGATGTAGCTGGTTTTGCAGTGGGTATTGTAGACAAGCAAGATATGATTGATGGAAGCAATATTAAAGCAGGCGATGTGATTATTGGCCTTCCTTCAACAGGTGTTCATAGCAATGGTTTCTCTCTTGTAAGAAAGCTTGTGGAAGTGGCAGGCGTACAGCTTAGTGATTATAGTGAAGCTCTTGGAGAAACTTATGGAGAAGCACTCCTAAAACCTACCAAGCTTTACGTTAAAGCGGTTAAAGCAGCTAAAGGGGCAGCTACAATTAAGGGGATTGCCCACATTACTGGAGGAGGCTTTATTGAAAATGTACCACGTATGCTTCCTGAAGGTGTAGATGCTAAAATCAATATTTCTGTCATTGAAAAACCTCCAGTTTATGATTTCTTAGAAAAAACTTCAAATCTAGAGATTAATGAATTATATAACACGTTTAATATGGGTATTGGTATGATGTTAGTAGTAGATGCGGCTGATAGTGACAAAGTACTAGAAGCTCTTAAAAACGCAGATGAAAAAGCCAAATTAATCGGAGAGATTATACCAGGTAATAAGGGTGTGGTATTATGTCAGGACTAAGACTTGGCGTATTGGTATCAGGTGGCGGTACGAACTTACAAAGCATCATTGATGCAGTAGAGACAGGCGTGCTTCAAAGTGAAATTGTCTGTGTGGTTTCCAATAAGGAGACGGCATATGGTTTGGAGCGTGCAAGAAAACATCATCTTCCTACATTTTATATTGATTCTAAATCCTTAGATTATGACAAGCAGCTCTTAGATTTATTAAAACAGCAAAAAGTTGATTTGGTGGTGCTTGCCGGTTATCTTAAAATTATTGATGCTTCCCTTATTGAAGCCTATAAGGATAAAATAATTAATATCCATCCTTCACTCTTACCTAAATTTGGAGGCAAGGGGTATTATGGTATTCATGTACATGAGGCGGTTATAGCTGCAGGAGAAAAAGAAAGTGGCGCTACAGTGCATTATGTGGACTTGGGCATAGACACAGGCAAAACGATCTTACAAAGAAAGTTAGCTGTTGATGAAAAGGATACACCAGAGACGCTGCAGAAGCGTATTTTAGAAGAAATTGAACATAAGATTTTAGTTGAAGCAATTAGTATGTTAGAGGGGAGAGCATAAACCGTGAAAATATTAATTATCGGAAATGGTGGAAGAGAGTCTGCCATAGCACATACCGTTTTACGTTTTCATCCAGAGGCTCAGATTTTTGTCGCTCCAGGTAATGGAGGTACAGAGGTAGCCTTCACTAATGTGGCTATTGAAGTAGAGCAGCTTGATAAATTAGCTGACTTTGCTGAAAAAGAAGGCATCGATTTAACCATAGTAGGACCAGAAGTACCCCTTGTAATGGGTGTTGTAGACGTATTTGAAAAAAGAGGTCTTCGCGTTTTTGGACCCAATAAGGAATGTTCACAGTTCGAAGGCAGTAAACACTTTACAAAAGAATTTTTAATGAGAAATCACATTCCAACTGCGGCTTATGCAAGCTTTAATCAAGATGAGGTGGAAGCTTGTGTGGCTGCAGCTAAAGACTTTAAGCTACCTGTGGTTGTAAAAGCAGATGGTCTTGCAGCGGGCAAGGGCGTATTGATTTGCGAAACCTATGAGGACGCTGAAAAAGGCATTAGAGAAATTTTTAACGGCAAGTTTGAAGGGGCAGGAAATAAGATCGTACTTGAAGAGTTTTTAA
Source organism: Bacillota bacterium (assembly GCA_023457875.1). Lineage (GTDB taxonomy): Bacteria > Bacillota > Clostridia > Lachnospirales > Cellulosilyticaceae > Cellulosilyticum. Next base: position 2,846 of record JAEXBC010000273.1, read on the forward strand.
CTGGAATTGAGGCTTCTTTATTATGCTTTGTAGATGGAAATGCTATTGTACCTATGGAAACAGCTAGGGACTACAAACGTGCCCTAGATGGTGATAAAGGCCTTAACACAGGTGGAATGGGTGGTTTTTCACCAAATCCTATTATTACGCCAGCAGTTAAGAAAAATGTGGATGAAAAAATATTACAGCCTATCATTAATGGCTTCAAAAAGGAAAAACTTGATTTTAAGGGCGTTCTTTTTATTGGCTTGATGATAGAAGGAAATGAACCTAAGGTACTAGAATTTAATGTACGCTTTGGTGATCCAGAAACTCAAAGTGTTTTACCTAGATTAAAGACAGATTTAATCGAAATTATGAATGCCTGCATTGATAGCAAATTATCTAAGTTATGCATTGAATGGGATGAAAGACAGAGTGTAACACTGGTACTTGCAAGTAAAGGTTACCCTGAAACCTCTCATAAAGGAGATATCATCACAGGACTAGATACATTAAATGAAGCCACTTACCTCTTCCATGCTGGAACTAAAAAGGTAGATGACACGATTCAAACAGCAGGTGGTAGAGTGTTAGCCATTACAAGCCTAGCAGCAGATTTGAAAGAAGCAAGAGCTAACATCTATGAAGAAGTAAAGAAGATTCATTTTGATGGCATGCAGTACCGCACGGATATTGCAAAATGATATAAGAAAAGCTGTCACATATAGAATAGACATAATGAGATATTTGTACTCACTTAGAAGGGAGTAATATCTTGTATGTGCATTCTATAGTGTGACAGCTTTTTTAGTGTTGCAAGAAGTAAGTCACCTTAATTATAGGTCAATGTGCTCTAAGATGCCAGATAGATAGGCCATGGCAATACCGTAGTTGGTGATAGGAACACCCTCTGCAGTGGCACGTTCAATACGGGATAACACATATTTTCTATTAAACATACAGGCGCCACAGTGAAGAATCAGGTCATAAGAGGCAAGGTCATCAGGAAAATTATTGCCACATACCACATCCACAGTGAGTGATTCACCCACCTTTTTGCGTAGCATACGAGGAAGTTTTTCACGACCAATATCTTCAGTTAAAGGTGCATGGGTACAGGCCTCGGCAACAAGCACCTTTGAAGAAGAGGTAAGTCTTTCAATAGCATTGGCACCTGCTATAAAAGTATCTAAATCACCTTTATAATGAGCAAAGAGCACAGAAAAGGAGGTGAGCTTACTGGTTTTAGGTTTTTTGTCATAGACTGTTTTAAAGACTTGGGAATCAGTAATAATTAAATCAGGAGGATTAACGAGCTTGGTTAATGTCAAATCTAGCTCATCAGTGGTACAGCTCATGACAATACAGTGCTTATCTAAAAGATCACGTAGGGTCTGTACTTGTGGGAGAATCAGTCTGCCCTTTGGTGCTTGAATATCTTGAGGCATTACTAAAAGGACCACATCTCCTTTTTTCGCAAGGTGACCCGTAATACTTTTGATTTCATAGTCCTCAGGAAGTCGCTCTAAGAGCGCAGTATGAATGAAGTCGAGACCTGTTTTTTCCTTAGCGCTGACAATAAGGGGGATTAAATCACATTCCTTTTTGACTTTCTCAACTAAAGCATCAATATGAGATAGTTCGTCTGCTTTATTGATAACAGCTATAACAGGCGTCTTTTTCTTATTGAAGTATTCAAGCCATTCAAGCTCCTTTGAGATATCTAAATCATTAAAGAGAAGAATAGCAATATCCGTTTTGTCCAGGGCTTTTTTTGTTTGTTCGACACGCTGCTCACCTAGCATACCTTCATCATCAAAACCAGCTGTGTCAATAAAAACACAAGGACCTATTGGGTGAACCTCCATAGACTTATAAACAGGATCAGTTGTAGTGCCAGCTATATCTGATACAACAGAAATAGATTGATTGGTTAAAGCATTGATAAGCGAAGATTTACCGGTATTTCTTTTGCCAAAAATGCCAATATGCAAGCGATTTGCTCTAGGGGTATCTGTAAGACTCATAGTTCATTCCTTTCTTAAAAAAAGATTTGATAACCAAGGTTTTATACAACGATTTTTTACTAAAGATTTTATGGAGAAGCTCTCATAAGCAAAAGAGATTAAAATCTAAAATCTCTTTGGCCCTTTGTAATAGCTTGTAGATTGTCTATAGCGATTTGGCGTACTTTATCGTTTGTAATGGTTTGGAGTTCTTTGGTGATAATGGTTTGTGCCTTTTCTTTGGTAGAAGGGGAAGCGTAGTCTTCAAGGTATTCTTGTAAGGTCATCAGGGCATTAGGTCCACAGCAGTTAGCAATTTGGCCAGATTTTACAAGGCTCATAAAGCGATCGCCTGTACGCCCTTCCCTGTAACAGGCTGTACAGAAGCTAGGAATATAGCCAAGCTCTAAAAGCCAACCAACTACTTCATCTAGGGTACGATTATCTACGACATCAAATTGGGCTGAATTATCTTCTTCCTTCTCAGGTTCTACATAGCCACCTACACTTGTTCTAGAGCCACCACTGATTTGTGAAACACCTAAGCTGAGCACACGTTCCCTTGTTTTCTTAGATTCACGGGTAGAAATAATCATACCGGTATAAGGTACGGCAATACGAATGATCGCTACAATCTTTTCAAACACTTCGTCGGAAATAGCATTTGAGAAGTTTTCAGGATCAATGTCATCAGCAGGACGTATAC
>JAEXBC010000274.1 GCA_023457875.1 Bacillota bacterium
CCCTTAGAACTCAAAATGGATAAGTTGGCAGAGACCATTTCCAAGATATCTACGGCAGTGGCAGGAATGCTTTTTATCTATATGCTTATTCAAATTGTTAAGGATTGTAGGCTTAATATCGATCTAAGCAGCATACCAGCTTTTTTTGCCTCTTTAAATCCTATTGTGCAAGAGTTTCCAAGTATCAAAACAGCATTCATCGTGTGCGTGGCGCTGATTGTAGCTGCTGTTCCTGAGGGACTACCAACGATGATTAATATTACCCTAGCTATTACCATGAAGCAGATGGCTAAAATAAATGTATTGGTTAGAAAGAAGGAAGCCTGTGAGACCGTCGGTGCTGTTAGCGTGATTTGTAGTGATAAAACAGGTACGCTTACTCAAAATTGTATGCGGGTAAACAAAATTTATCTAGAAGGCAGTTTTAGGCAGCCTAGTGAGATTGACCGTTTCCCAAGTTTTGTTAATAACTGTCTTATTAATAGCAGTGCAGATATTAAGTTTGATAAGCAAGACGTGAAATATATAGGAAGTGCCACTGAAGGTGCCTTGCTTTTGCTTTGTAGGGCGTATGATTATAATACCTGGCGTAAATCTTATGATGTGGTACGGCAGGTACCCTTTACTTCTCAAAACAAGTATATGATGACCATTACAAGAAACAAAGAAGTCTATGAGATTTATTCAAAAGGAGCGCCAGAGGTCATTCTTGAGCAATGTGGGTATGAAAGAATAGAAGGGAAAGTAAGGCCATTAACGCCAGTTAGAATACATACCATTCAAAAGGAAATGGAAGCTTTACAAAAGCAAGCTATGCGGGTGTTGGCATTTGCTAGGCAGCAAGTACCTACTACCACCAATGTCATGAAAAGAGAACTGTGGCGGGGTGAACTGGTCTTTGAAGGGTTTGTGGGCATACAGGATCCCCTAAGAGAGGGCGTAAAAGAAGCCGTTGAGATAGCTAATCAGGCAGGTATTGAAATTAAAATGCTTACAGGTGACAATTTGCAAACAGCAATAGCTATAGGTGAAGAAATTGGTTTGGTAGGCAAGGGAAAGCAGGCAGTTGAAGCGACATATATTGATACACTTAGCGAGGCAGACTTACAAAGAGAAATTAAACAGATAGCCATTGTGGCACGATCTAAACCCGATACCAAAATGCGCATTGTGCAAGCGTTACAAAAGAATGGAGAGGTAGTGGCAGTTACAGGGGATGGTATTAATGATGCACCTGCTCTTACAAAGGCAGATGTAGGTATTGCCATGGGGATTGCAGGTACAGAAGTCAGCAAAAATGCAGCAGATATCATTTTGACAGATGATAGCTTTAGTACGATTGTAGAAGCCATCAAATGGGGACGAGGTATTTATAATAACTTTCAACGTTTTATTCAATTTCAACTGAGTGTCAATATTATTGCCTTTCTCATTGCCATCATCAGTCAAGTCATGGGCTATGAAATGCCCTTTACGACGATTCATCTTTTGTGGATTAATATTATTATGGATGGTCCACCAGCATTGGCATTAGGACTAGAGCCTATTCGTCAAACAGTCATGAAGAGACAACCCATTCCTAGAAAAGCAACAATTATTAATCCCTTTATGGTGAGAACCATTTTTATTAATAGTATCTTTATTACTGCCTTACTCTTTTTACAAATTAGGTTTAATTTTTTAGGAGCAAGCAATCTTGAGTTGGGAAATGCCAATGAAGTGCAGACGGTTTTGTTTAGTTTATTTGCTTTTAGTGTACTATTTAATGCCTTTAACTGTCGAGAATTTGGCACAGGTAGTATTTTTCCTAATTTCTTGAAAAATAAATTAGCGATAGAGATTATTTTATTTACTGCTATCCTGCAAGTGGTAATGACACAATTTTTTGGGACATTTTTTAATGCCATCCCCTTAAATTTGTGGATGTGGCTTAAAATTATTGGATGTGGGTCATTAGTGGTACTAGGGAATGAAGTGGCTAAGCAAGTCCTTAGAATGCTTAAACACTCAGCTAAAACAGCCGTAAGGCATGTTAGAAATGCAAACGCGCTATATAGAAAAGGTTAAAAGGAGCTGCCTAAAAATGCATTAATAGCTTATAAAAATGAATAAGAAACTTCACAAGTACTTAAAAAGAGCAATAAAGCTAATTTATATTCTAGCTTTATCGCTCTTTTATTCATTCAGGACTAGTAATTATTGGTCAGTCCCTTTTACTGATCTTCGTAAAGTCCTTCAAATAAATTTTGATAAAAATCATTTTCTAGGCTCTGATTTTTTGAGGTATGACTTGCTATAAAACGAGCTGCTTCATCATCTTCGTCAAATTGTTCTTCAATAACAGGTTCTTGTTTGTCTTGGGTGAAATAGTCGTTTTGCTCTAGCATATCATTGAGCTGCATCGCTACAAATAGCCCAAAGCTTGGCTCTTTCATATTGGTAAAGGCCTTAGCAACATAAGCTTCAAAGTTTGCATTTGACATTATAAAAGGTATGCTACTCATAAAGTATTGCATACGACATTTACGCTCGGCAGTAGGAAGACTAGCTAATCTTTCTCTTAAAAAATCCACAAATTGATTAAAAATAGATAATACGCTCGTCGAATAATGGGTTTCCTTTGAAATACTAAAGTTAAACATATCCTCAAGCTTCATGGCTAGATAAGCCTTCATAAGGTCAAGATGCGGATTAGCATCTCCCTTTTTATGAGCAGCTTGAAAGGTTTCTTTTAGCTCACGCC
>JAEXBC010000275.1 GCA_023457875.1 Bacillota bacterium
TTTTAGCAACATTATTTATTGTGATGGGTGTTTTAGTATTCTTGGTGAATGTTGTTGTACAAGTCACAAAAGAAATGGTGCCCATAAAAACGGATTATTACGTTTTGGGCGTATCCATTTTGCTATGCGTATTAAGTTACCTGGTGTATATAGGTTATACCTCTACACCATTTGCTTGGCACTGCTTAATAGCATCAGTGATTTTAGGCTTTTTGGTATGCTATGTAGCGCAGAATGGATGGGAAAAATTTATTAAATTGTGGGAGCAGTCACAGAACAAAAAGGGGGAGTAGCCTATGTCGGATATAACCAAGGCATGCAGAGATATTACCAAATTAACCCCCGAGGCTCAAAAGGCTTGCAATTTATTCTTAGAAAAGTGTAAACAAGCTGGTCTTAATGTGTTGATTACAGAAACGTACCGAAGCCAGGCAAGACAAAATTATCTGTATACACAAGGTCGTACTAGGGGAGGAAAGGTGGTTACATGGACACATAACAGCAGGCATACTTCTAGGAGAGCATGGGATATTTGTAAAAATGTTAAAGGACAAGAATATAGTGATCCTTCATTCTTTAGGAAGTGTGGAGAGATAGCTGCCGAGCTAGGAATTACATGGGGAGGCATTTGGAAGAGTTCTCCTGATACGCCTCACTTTGAGATAGCTGAAGACTGGAAGGAACCTTCTACTCATGTTACAGAAGACAAGGCACTATTTAATGCAGTGACCGCCATTATTAAACGCGGCGTACAGCTCACAGTTAATGCTTGGAGAAGCCCGGAACGAATCAACTTAAACAATGTGCCTGCGTTAGTTTGTAAACTTGGGGGGATTAAACTAGAAGGCTATGTAAGTGATGCACAGTACAAGCAGGCAATAGATAAATTGGTTGGCATGGGCGTAATAAGTGAAAGACTCACTTGGGACAACAAGACTTATACAATTAACAATATAAAATCTTTATTAATCAAGTATAGTAAAGTAGCCTAGAGAAGATAACTCGTTTTTAGTTAAGAATTTTGCTTAATCCTTAAAAGTCCGTATTTCACATAAGCCAATATTTCTCCAACGAAGGATATTTATTAGAAAGTTAAAAAAGCAAAAGGGTAGTTTTAACACCAGATTTGGTGACTACCCTTTTGCTTTTTTGCGATTTTTTTAAGCTTTGCAAGCTCGGTTGTAAGGATTACTTTGTTTGAAATAGGAATATTTTCATTCGTAATACCAGCTACAGAAAGTGAAATTAAAGGAAATTGCTCAATTTCACCATGTCGATTTTCCACAGTGACATAGCCATTTTTCACATCTTTTTCTTCATAGAGAGCTAGAACCTCTTTTTCGAATTTTTGGACTACTTCATTACAAAGTGATTTGGCTGAAAAGTCATCAGTTATGACTACAAAATCATCACCGCCAATATGCCCGATAAATTGCGTTGAAGGCACTACGTCTTGCAGAACATCGGCAAGCAGGCGAATTACTTTATCACCATTATGAAAACCATATACATCATTATAGGCCTTAAAGTTATCTATATCCAAGTAAGCAATACTGCAGGGAGAAGCTGAGTCGATGCATAGAGATAGTTGTTGCTCAATGACGAGATTACCGGCAAGTCCGGAAAGAGGATTTTGTTGTTTAGCATTGGTGACTTCGATTTCAGAGGTTTTTTGAAGTAAATCCTTAATAGTTACAGTCCCTAGATAATCGCCTCTTCTAGCTACCACTATAAAGTCATAAAGCTGATCATGAGGGCGCTTCATTGCCATTTGGGAAACTGCATGAATACTTGTAGTATGCTCTACCATCAGGAAATTGGTATTCATAATCTTTCTTATAGGCTTATGTTGATGCAAAGTGTAACCATAACGCCCACTTAAGGAAAACAATAAATTTTCTTTAGTGATGACACCTTGTACGATATTATTTTCTACGATGCATAAGCCAATGCAATTGGGAATATGTTGCATGATATCATAGACTCTTTCAACAGGCGTATCTGGTGAAATAGTTTCGGTAAAGGTACAGAGACTTTCAATAAATAAGGAGTGATGATGAGCAGATCTTTTTTTGTGATTCAAATCTTTAATGGTATGTAGGAGCTGATCTGAAATAGGTATAACCTCTTCGGCAGGTTTTTGAAGGTAATAGCCTTGACCATATTCAATGCCAAGTTCTATAAGGGTAGTAAGTTCTTCTTTCGTCTCAATGCCTTCTGCTATAAGATGTACATTAGCAATTTCACTTAGGCCTTGTAAGCCTTTAACCAAGGTGTATTTGTAGTTATCTGAGTTAATATCACGAACCAGCTGCATATCTAGCTTAATGTATTCAGGACGAATATCATTGATGAGGTTGAGGCCACAATATCCAGCACCAGCATCATCTATTGCAATGCAATAGTCCTGGTTACGGTAATGATTAACGGTAGTGATAAATCCATTCATATCCTGGATGACATTGCGTTCAGTTACTTCGAAAATAATATTATCAGGTGTAATATCATACTGTTTAAGAAAATCTCTGGTAAATCCATTCTTAAATTTGGGATCGTACATAATATTGGGGTTCACATTTAAGAAAAGCTTCTTTTTATAAGGAGGTTTCATAAATAAAAAGGCTGTTTCAAGCGCTCTAGTACGGCAAAGTGTTTCTAGGTCCCATACCTTGTTATATTCAGTAGCGAGTTGAAATAAAGCTTCTGTATTAGAGATGCTTATTGCGATAGGAGCATTTATTCTAGAAAGTGCCTCGTGACCTAAGATGCTACCGTCTTGTAAGGATAGAATGGGCTGGAAGACTGTTTTGATGGCTTGATGCTGAATAATATAATCTAGTTCTTGCAGGTGTTCGCTATTTTTTTTGTTTTCAACTTGAATCATAGGGATTCTACCTTTCTTTTATATAGGATTATATTAGGACCTGTTTTTGAGGTCATTATCATGGTAATCCTTACAAGTAAAATAGGTGTAAATGAAAAAGAAAGATTACGTAAAACATAAATATTTTGCTTTAATTTTACCTAAGACTGTTTATAAATTTTACATAAGATTTATAAAATGAGGATGTAAACAAAGGTGGAAAAGAAGACGGTAACCTAAGTAAAGGAGATAAGGCATATGCAAATCTATTTAAGTACGAAGCTATATCAACCAACACAATATGATAGGCTGCTAAAACTAGTGAGGTATTTAGAAGATCAAAATGTAGGCATTGAAATTGTTCCCGAGTGGCAAGACCCAATTTTTATTAATGCCATCAAACTTTATTATGGGGAAATGAGAACGTATCCCATTAGTGTCCATGGACCTTCGTTTCAAACAGAAGCTTCTAGTTTAAAAGGTACAAAAAGCTATAAAAATACCTTATATTACTTTAAAGAGACCATGGCATTAGCGCAGATGTTTCAAGGAAAGTACATTGTTTTTCATCATAATAATTGTCCTTTTATAGAAGAAGAAAAAGAAGAAATGATTCAGGTGTCAACTGAAAATCTACAGTTCCTAAATGAAATGGCAAGTAAGTATCATACGCCATTAGTCGTAGAAAATGCAGGTGTGATGGCACATAAGGATATGCTATTTAATGAAGTAGAATTTGTAAAAATGGCTAATGAAATTAGCAATCCTATTTTGTTTGATATAGGGCATGCTCATGCGAATGGATGGAATATAGAAAGAGTGATTAAACGACTAGCACCTAAGATTGTGGCGTACCACGTGCATAATAACAATGGGTTTGAGGATGAACATAATCGTATGTTTAAGGGAACTTTAGATATGAATAGTTTTTGGAACTGCTATAAGACTTACACCCCGAATGCAGATATTGTACTAGAATATGGACAGGTTTGGCAAAACGATGAAATGGGCATCATTGAAGATGTAAGAGCGATTAGAGAAATACTGCATATTTCTTATGCTAAAAGAAAGACTAAGGTAGTTGCTAATTAAGGGATAGAATCCATATAGAATAATATAGAATTAATACAGAATAAATCATATATAAAAAGTAAAGAATAAAGAAAAGAATAAAGAAAAGAATAAAGAAAGCTAGTGAATTTACATATCTCACAAATAGCTTACTTATAGTTTACATGCTTTTTACCTTAAAGTGGTTAGAGATTTTACAAAACAGATTTATGATGAATATATCAAAAAAAAGAAAAATAAAAGGAGAGTAAATATGAAGAAGAATTTACTTAAAACGATAGGGATTATATTAGCGATAGGTTGTTTGTCAGGTTGTAGTTCAAATGGAAGCACGCCACAAGAAAATGCTACAGGTAAGGCACCAGTTAGCAATGAAGCATTTGACACCACTAAAGAAATTACAGTTGTTTCAAGAGAAGATGGATCAGGTACAAGAGGTGCTTTTATTGAACTTTTTGGAATAGAAGAAAAGGATAAAGACGGTAATAAGGTGGATTACACAACAGAAGAAGCCGTTGTTACAAACAGTACATCAGTTATGATGACAACAGTAGCAGGTGATGAATATAGCATTGGATATATTTCACTAGGTTCGCTAGATGATACGGTCAAAGCAGTTAAGATTGATGGAGCAGATGCTACAGTAGATCATATCAAAAGTGATACTTACAAAATTGCAAGACCTTTTAATATAGCCGCTAAAGAAACACTTAGTGAAGTAGCACAAGATTTCATCAACTTCATTATGAGCAAAGAAGGTCAAGCGGTTATTGAAGAGAATGGTTATATAGGTGCAAGTGAGGATGCGGCTACTTACAGTGGCAATAAACCTTTTGGTAAAATTGTTATAGCTGGTTCTTCTTCAGTTACTCCAGTAATGGAAAAATTAAAGGAAGCTTATCTTGCAGTTAATACTGGAGCAACCATTGAAATCCAAGAAAGTGATTCAACAACTGGTATGACATCAGCAATCGAAGGTATTTGTGATATCGGTATGGCATCTAGAGAGCTAAAAGATAGTGAGCTTGAAAGTGGTTTAAAACCACAAGTCATCGCTATGGACGGTATTGCAGTGATTGTTAATAATAACAGTGCTATAAATGAGCTTACAAGTGAACAAGTGAAGAGCATCTATAAGGGTGAAGCCTTAAACTGGTCAGAACTAGTAGCAAAATAAAAGCCATATAGAAATAGAAGTTTTTATAATAAAAGAAATAAAACAATATCAAAAAATAATAACATAAAAAAGGTGCTCAAAATTAAAAGCTAATAAAAATGAAATTCTGATAAATAACGGAATAAAGAAATAAAATAAGGGATAAAAAAGAAATAAAAAGGAAGTAGCTTGAGGTGACCTAAGCTGTTAAGAAACATTCACTTGAAGAAAGCGTATTTATTCAGGGGAAAATAATAGCACTTAGGAAGCCTCATTGCTGTGAGACGGAGGTAAAGATGAAGAAATACAAAGAAAAGATAATGGAAATTATCTTTTTACTAGCGGCGTGTATCTCAATATTATCAGTTGTACTCATATGTATCTTCTTATTTGCTAATGGAGTTCCAGCTATTAAAGAAATAGGTTTGTTAGATTTCTTAATAGGTGAAAAGTGGAAACCAACGAATGAACTATTTGGTATATTTCCAATGATTTTAGGAAGTATTTATGTGACAGCAGGTGCATTATTAATAGGTGTTCCAGTAGGCATTTTGATGGCAATATTTATGGCAAGGTTTTGCCCTAAACCACTATATCGTTTTTTGAAACCAGCTATTGAACTACTTGCGGGCATACCATCAGTAGTATATGGATTTTTCGGTTTAGTTGTGCTGGTCCCCTTTATAAGTGACCATATTGGCGGAAATGGAAATAGTATGTTAACAGCATCTATTCTTTTAGGCATTATGATTTTACCTACTATCATAGGTGTATCCGAATCGGCTATTCGTGCTGTACCTAATCATTATTATGAAGGCGCATTGGCATTAGGAGCAACCCATGAAAGAAGTGTGTTTTTTGCCACCATACCTGCAGCAAGCTCTGGAATTATGGCAGCTGTTGTACTTGGAATTGGTAGAGCTATTGGCGAAACCATGGCAGTTATTATGGTAGCAGGTAATCAAGCTAGAATGCCAAACGGTTTATTAAAAGGAATTAGAACGCTTACAGCTAACATCGTCATGGAAATGGGTTATGCAACAGATCTTCATAGAGAAGCACTTATTGCAACTGGCGTTGTGTTATTTGTCTTTATCCTAGTAATTAATATATCATTTTCAATGCTTAAAAGGAGGGAGAGTAAGTAATGGAAGGGATTAATAAACAAACCTTTAAACAAAGATTAAAAGCTTATCAAAAAAATCCAACTTCGTTTATTTTACTCTTTCTTGTTATGCTAGCCGCACTTATTACAGTGAGTGCTTTAGGC
>JAEXBC010000276.1 GCA_023457875.1 Bacillota bacterium
ATGTAGCAACAGACAGTGGAAAAGTAGGCTTTAAGGGAAACGTCCTTGAGCTTATTGAGGCAGAAAAAATAGAGGGTGATTACTTCTATAGTTGTGGACCGAAGGTGATGCTAAAGGCATTAGCTACTTACTGCCAAGCCAAGGACATACCTGTTCAAGTATCCCTTGAAGAGCGTATGGGCTGTGGTTATGGTGCTTGTGTAGGCTGTGTGTGCAAAACCAAGGCAGATAACGAGAAGGGATATGAGCAGAAAAAAGTATGTAAGGATGGACCTGTGTTCTTAGGAAGTGAGGTGAAGTGGGATGAATAATATCGATTTAAGTGTAAACTTTGCTGGTGTTTTGTTGAAAAATCCTATTACCACAGCTTCAGGTACTTTTTCACCCCATGAAAGTAGTGAATTTTATGATTTAGGTGAGCTAGGTGCTATGATTACCAAAGGGATTGCAAGTCATCCTTGGGAGGGGAATCCTACACCACGTATTGCGGAAACCTATGGTGGAATGATTAATTCAGTTGGTCTTCAAAATCCTGGCGTGGATTATTATATTGAGCATGAACTGCCTTTTTCTAGACAATTTGATACTAAGATTATTGCCAATGTGGCAGGTCATAGTATTACGGAGTACTGCGAAGTTGTAGAGCGCCTTAGTGAAGAAGATGTAGATATGTTAGAGGTGAATATTTCCTGTCCTAATGTGAAGGAGGGTGGTATTGGCTTTGGCACATCAACTGAGATGGCAGCAAAGGTGACAAAGGAAGTGAAGCGTGTTGCCAAAAAACCAATTATCATCAAACTTACTCCAAATGTAACTGATATTGCCTCTATTGCCAAAGCTGTAGAAGCAGAAGGTGCTGATGCAGTATCTCTTATCAATACCCTGCTAGGAATGAAAATAGATGTACATCGTAAAAAGCCAGTGATTCATAACAAAATGGGAGGTTTTTCAGGTCCAGCCATTATGCCAGTAGCAGTGAGAATGGTTTATCAAGTAAGACGTGCAGTGAATATTCCTATCTTGGGACTTGGTGGCATTATGACTGGAGAAGATGTAGTAGAATTTATTATGGCAGGAGCAGATGCGGTTTCAGTTGGAACAGCAGCTTTTGCAAATCCTACAGCACCTGTTGATATCAAAAATCAACTTATTAGTTATATGGCGCGCTATGGTTTCAAGAACCTTAAGGAAATCAGAGAGGCTTTTCAAGATTAACATATATTTCAAAGGAGAGCAAAATCTCCTTTATTTTTTAACACAAGAGAAAGGGATGAAGCAAAATGAGTTATAAAAAAGAGTTTATTGAATTTATGGTAAGATCAGGAGTATTAACTTTTGGAGATTTCACAACAAAAAGTGGACGTAAAACACCATACTTCGTGAATACAGGTAACTATAAAACTGGCGCACAGGCAGCTAGACTTGGAGAATTTTACGCAAAGGCGATTATGGAAAATGTAAAAGAAGATATTGATGCTTTATTTGGACCAGCCTACAAAGGTATTCCACTTGCAGTAAGTGCTGCAATTGCACTTTCAAATGAATTTAACAAAGACCTTAATTACTGCTTTAATCGTAAAGAAGAAAAAGACCACGGTGAAGGTGGTAAAATGATCGGCTACAAGCTTCAAGATGGAGATAATGTACTGATTATCGAAGATGTCATCACTGCAGGTACAGCTATTCGTGAATGCCTACCACAGCTTATGGCAGCTGCTAAGGTTAATATCAAAGGCCTTGTTATTTCCGTAGACCGTATGGAAAGAGGAACCGAAAATAAAACAGCTATTCAACAAGTATATGATGACTTTGGTATCAAAGCTTACCCTATTGTGACGGTAAGAGAAATTATCGATACGCTTCACAATGTATCAGTAGATGGAAAAGTCTACATTGATGATGAAATGAAAACAAAGATGGAAGCATACTTAGAGATGTACTGTGTGAAATAGTAAACAGAAAGCCTCCTTTTTGCGATTCAAACAATATCACAAAAAGGAGGCTTTTTCTGGTTTTTTAATTTTCTTTTATAGGTAAAGGAAGTATAATATTAGATATTAGTCATATTGCATGAAAAATGAGGAGAGTAAAATGAAGTTATTTAGAGTTTTGCAAGTTATGCTGATTTTATTATTCGTGGTAGGTTGTCAGACAAATAATCAAGAAATGAAAACATCTACGAATGACGCAACTGAATCAGTCACTACAAAAGAAAATGAGAGCCAAAATTTGAAAGCGAATCAAACAGAGAGTAAATTGGTAGAACCCATTTACGGTAAAGATGGACTTCCTCCATTAGAGGATGAGTTGTTAGCATTTTATAAAGAGGCATATGACTTTTTTGAAAAGTATCATACATGTGGATTTAAGTATGATTACAATCAAAGCATTGAAACAGATAGGGGAATTTATTATAAAGTAATTGAGCCACAAATGGACACATTAGAAGCGTTAAATACGAAGATAAGCTCTTATTTTACCCAAGATACAGAAATTGAGATGCTAGAAAATAAGATATTTTACCCTGATAAACTAGAGTATTTCATTGAGAAGGATAATTGTCTTTATGTATTAGGGTTCGATAGTCCATCCAACATATTTTATGCAGGGCATGTATTTGAATTAATAAGCAAAAGTGAAAATAAAATAGGGTTAAAATTGATTAGATATCTTTCAAAGGACACTGAACCTAACGCGGGAGATAACGAGCTCGTTTTTACAATACCAGAGGACAACGATAAATATGATGTTGAAGAAAAGTATTTTATATTGATAAAGGAAACTGATGGTTGGCGTTTTAGTGAAATGAATTTAATAAGGAAATGAAAAGTGACTAAGTAGTGATTAAATGGATTGGATATATG
>JAEXBC010000277.1 GCA_023457875.1 Bacillota bacterium
CTCTATGCCTTGTGAAGGGGTGAGCATATATACCCTACTCATATTTTCACTACCGCCTCCCTTAGGAGCAATCATCACTTCAAGACTATCTCCAGCAACCACTTCATAGTGAATAATGGCAGGCGTATTATCTTTGGTGTTTTTGCGATACAGAGGATTTTCTACAATAGACTTTCTAAGGTATCCCTCCTTGTAGCCTTGTCGCACGCCTTCATGAATGGCATCACTCAATAAGCCTCCTTCAATATGTACCTCTTGCCCTAGTTTGATAAAAACCACAGCGGTACCTGTATCTTGGCAAATAGGAATGGCTTCATTTTTAGCAATATCTGCATTATAACAAATATCTTTAAGAATCTCTTTTCCTACCGGACTTTCTTCTTCTTGCTCACCCTTTTTTAGGGCATTATAAATATCTTCAGGAAGGTTGTAATTTGCCTCCATACATAAGGCTTTAACTGCATTTGTAATCTCACTTACATGTATGTTTCTCATCTTTTTCTCCTCTTTGATTCATTTCCTTAATCGGTTTAAAGGCTGGCAATGCACCAACATTTTGTAGCATCTTTAGAATAACAGCCACAGCAGGACCAACAATAAGGCCAGCAAATCCCAGTGTCTTATATCCAATATAAACAAACATAATGGTGACTAGGGCATAAACACCTATTTGCGCAGACAGAATTCTAGGTTCAAATATTTGCCTAGCCATAAAAATAATACCATATATACAAAGTAAGCCTATGGCTAAAGAATAATTACCCGCTATCAAATTATAGACCGCCCAAGGAATCAGTATCGTACCACTTCCCAAAACGGGAAATGCGTCTACTATGGCAATTACCACACTTAATAATAAGGCATAACTTAGTCTAAATAAACATAAACCAACTAGACAAATACTAAAGGTAATACTCATTAAAATAAGCTGCGTCCTTACATAGCCACCAATAGCATGTAGAATACCTCTTTGCATAATGACTACTTTATCTACAATAGTATCAGAAAATTGTGCTTTTACAAAGCCCTTTATGATATAAAAGTCTTTTGTCATAAAAAAGGTAGCCACTAACATCGCAACAATAAAGACAATCAAATCTGGCAAGGCAGAAAGCGCATTATATACCACAGGGATTGCCGAACCTAAATAAGTACTCAAGCTATTCATTACCTTTTCTATGGCACTATCTAAATCGCTTAGTGCATTAGCAGCCGGCCATTTATTAAACAGAACAGAAAACCGCTGTTCAATCTCCCCTGCTTGCAACATTAAATCATCTGTCAGCTTGGGTAAGTTAGAGGCAATGGCTACTACCTGCTCCCACAATTTTTTGCAGATCATATAGGCAATGCCTAATAGACCACTTAAAATAGTAAGCATACTCAAAATAGTACCGATTCCCCTAGGTAAATTAAACCTTGTATTAGTCCATGTCACAAAATAATTAAGTAGGCTTGCAAATATCCATGCTACTATAAAAGGCGCAAAAAGCCCCAAAATCCTAAGCTTCACAATTAAATATACGATGACTAATGTGCAAAGAAAAAAGACGATTTTCCTACCTCTTTTTTGATACCATTGCTCAATCTTATCTTCCAGCATTATCCTTACCCCTTTGCCTGCAGATTATATTAAATATACCCAGTTTTTATTTTTTGTATCAATCGATTCATCTCTTATTTTAATATCATTTATCTTATTACTGTTATTCTTATTATTATTTATTTTATTATAACTTATCTCTATGTAAGAGTCATAACTAATTTAGAAAAATTTCACAACTGTGCTTAGGGCAAATGCTTTTTTAGGATAAAGAAGGTGAAAAAGTAATACATATTCTTCTTATAAATGGCAATTCTAAGCATATAAGTTATATTCATAATGAGAGGTGCCTCATGAAAAACAAAGCTAAAACAAAGACCTTTATATCTACCCTTCTATTAACCGCTATCACCTTTACGTGCTCTCCACTATGGGCTACTAATCTATCTAGTAACTTGCAAGTTACGCCATCACCTGAAGTTACAGCTCCTCCAACTAATCACAAACAATTTATTACCCAGTCCATCAATGAAATAAGAAATATACAAAATAGAACCTTTCAGCTCATACAAGCTGCCCTAGATAATCCTATTAGGGATATGGTCAGCTTTAAAATAAACATGGATACAATTAATAATGATGCAGCAAAACTTCGCCAAAACATATTAGCCTACCAAACAACACTACTAGATACTAGCTCCGAGTATAGAGATGTATTACTTCTCTTGAATGCACTTAACTACACAAAAAATGCATTGTTTGAATTAGAATCGTTGCCCCAAACAAGCAGTAATGTTGAAAGAACCAGAATACTTGAGAATCTTTTTCAATCAAGGGCCCAAGGTATCAATGCATTAAATATACTTGAAAATATTAATGCCTAAATATCAATCTAAAAACAGGTGCTATCCTTGACTTTGCAAAGTAATGTTCTCTCATACTATATAAGAGATATAAAATACATTGATTTTGATATGCTAATAGAAGTATAAAACAAAAAATAGAGTCGATGCTCATACAACTGCATCGACTCTATTTATCATTATCTGTCATTATTCTATTATTGTAAACTAAACCAGATTCCACTTGTTCCATCATCTGAATCTTCATATGCTAATTTAGGGAAGCTATCAGATTCATTTACTGTAAATGCAATCCATCCTTCAATTGATTCTCCTGCGCATAATGATGCTGTAATACTAGGTTCTGGAACAACTACGCTTGGATTTTCATATTTCGTATGACTATATACGGCGAAATGAGTTGGACTTACCTCTAACTTTTTGTCATTAGGTACTTTAATTGCTTTAACTGATATGTTGGCCAGTATATATTCCATTCCTGTTGGTGCCTCTTCATTAGACGCGCTAGCTACCTTAATTTTCTCCCAGGCGGCCTCACCTCTAATTACTTTCTTTAAACATACCTCAGCACTGTAAATATCCTTACCCTTGTTGAATGTGATTTTTTGTGTTATCCCTACTGGTGCAGGATTTCCTATGTCATATAGATTGGTTTTGTAACTTATGTTACCATCTATTGCTGATGAATTGCCTTCTACATAAATTGTACCATCTTTGTAATCAACGTGAGTCCCTAACATATTGGCAAAATCCCTAAGTGGTACATAGATTGTATCTTGATATGTAACGACTTGTTTTGTTATCTCTTTTCCATTAACTGTAATGCGTTGTTGCTTTAATTCTGCATTAATCTTAATTCCTGTTGCTGCCCCAATTCCCAAGCATATTGTCCCCGCTAAAATAATCGATAGCATCCCCTTTTTATGTAATAATTAAATTATAATCTTTCTTATATATTTCTGACAAGTGAAATTATTTTATCAATATTTGCTACACAATGAGATGACCTAATATCGTAGGCCACAGCAAACTAAACAGCTACTGAAATTTGAGAAACACCTTATTTTTAGGCAAAAAAAACACACCAAATTGGGGGATTTGGTGTAAAAAAATAGAGTTTTGTAAGGGTTTGCTATTAGGATAAATAATGTTACTTCATGTGTTTGGGGAGTTCCACATTTAGGGGAAACTAAGTAACATTACTCCTATATGTAATCGACACTTGTCGACTACTGTTCCGTTCATAAGTAAGGATAACATCATTTCTTGTATTTTTTTTCACTATTTTGTTAACAAATTGTAAATAAATTATCTTTAGCCGATTTTTTCTGATAATATATTGCAGAATTAGTTAGAATAATGCAATTAATTCTTTCAGAACAACTAAGGTGAAATATGCTATTTAGCTCTCTTCCAATATTCGTAGTCCTTGATTCATATCCTGCCCCAAAATCTCTTGCGTTTTAGCAAACTCGTATTTCTTGTGAAGTCTATCATGAACTTTCAAAAATTCTTTTTTCCCATATTTTCTTATGTACATTGCCTGGGCTTTTGCCGCATTTGCCCCATCATTTGTAGGTATGTAAAAACCTTTTTCACAGGCTTCTAATTTCTCACATTCATAACAGCCATCGATTCCTTTTTCTTGGCAACATCCTACGTTAGGACATTTTCGGTCTTGTGAGCCTAGTGCAAAAGAACAGGTATTATAGTCCGTTCTGCAGGAACCACACCACTGACCAAGAAAACAGTGATTACACGAAAAGCCACAGTATGCAATGGGGTCCACCCCTTTTCGTGCCAAGAGACATAGCTTGTTTTTTATGCGACGCATGGCCTCAATATGCATAATCCAATGTCTACTAAAGGGCATTTTAATAAGCCCCCTAATATCTTTACTACACCAATAATCAATTAGCCAAATGGCCTGTTCATCTTGACTGATGCATCCAGATTTCATTAATCTTTCTTTATCCTCTAGGGCAAACTTACGTTTGAGCTCCTTGTATTCTAGCTCTAGCAATATCTTGTTAGAGGATTCCATCACTGCCCGCGAATAGCGAAAAAGTTCCTGTACATTCAATTGTTTTGAAAACTCCCCTATTGTATTGCCTACAAGCTCATTCCCAGTCGTAATAATTGGTGATTGGATTGCTTCAAGAAAACCCTCCCGAAAAAGAATCTGCTGATCCTTTGCAATAAGTTCATGGCCTACAATATCTTCTATTCTGAAAATATGCCATATTGAATAGCTTAGGGTTTTACTATGATACCCGCTTGCTCCTGCAAAGGGCATTTGGTAGAATGCTTCTTTTGGATACCCATTAATAATCTGGGCAATCTGCTCAAATAATTCTCCTCGTAGCTCTATGAGTTTTTGAATCGCTTCTTTATAGGTTCCTTCACTTCCAAGAAGTATCTGTACTTCTTTATTCTTATCCGACCATCCTTTGTCCATAGCCTTCCCTCACTTGTTTTATCATTTTTATTCCTTCTTCCACGAAAGGAAGAAGGAGATTAAAATTTATTACCCCAATTATACCTCAAATGGGGATAAAACACTCAAAAAACTATCTCATAGTATAAATAATCACCAGTAAATGCACTTTCTGTATCATTCATCTTCCTATCATACAAAGTAAAGCCTACTGATTCATAATTCTTTTTCCTTGATATTTGTATAAATTCACCTATCTTATTTAGGTTCATATAACTACCTCCATCTTGTGTTAAAGTTGCAACTTTATGCTTTAAGTGTATTAATAAAATGGGAGCATATACAAAAAAGTCCTAGAATACTTAATTCCTTAAGCATTCTAGGACTTGAACCTTGATGCGGAAGATGGGACTTGAACCCACACTCCCTAACGGGAACAAGATCCTTAGTCTTGCTCGTCTGCCAGTTCCGACACTTCCGCATATATGAGATATTTGCCTTTGCGACAAAAATTATTATACTCATAATACAGGCATATGTCAACTCATTTTTGCATTTTTATATTGGCATTTTTATCTTCTCTAGTTGTGCTTTGAACTCATTCTTAAATTATTATAAGACGCTTCTGACATTATAACCACATTCTTTTTATTTTTCCTTGTGATAAACAGTGTTTCATAGTCATCTGCTACTTTATCCATATAAGCTTTTATATTATCACGCAAATTTGTATCATTAATATTTCATAGTCTCTTGTTGGCGATAAGCCTTTCTTTAATATCAGATTTATGTTTTTCGAGTTTTTTCAACAGTCTGTATGTTGATTCCATTATATTTCTGTATATTTCTGTACACTTCTATATACTTTTTATATATATACTGTGATAAAATAGAGTTATCACTTTGGGAGGTGGATTCGTGAAAAACTTTTTTAAGGGTAATTTGTATTTAAAAATATCATTATATGCAGTATTTGTTATTATTATGTCAATTCTATTTTATCGTGTTTCTTCAAATACAGACAATATAATGCCTTCAATTGTGGCTTTTTTTGACGGAATTATAGGTGTTATCACGCCTATTTTATATGCTTTTCTTATTGCATACTTATTTAATCCTATTATGATATTTTTTGAACGCTATTTTTTGAAGTGGTTTAAGCCAAAAACAGTTAGGCAGACTAAATCTATACGTACCTTATCTATTTTTTCAGTTTATATTTGTATAATAGGCTCCATCATTTTGATGATTCGTTTTCTATTACCACAAATCACTGAAAATCTAAAGGACTTAATTACTGCTTTACCTGCCTATGCAAAAAGTGCGGAGTTAAAGCTTAACGAGTTTGAGGCGACGATCAATGCTAGCATTGCTACACTTCCTTATCAACTTGATACTTCTCAGCTTTTTACCATGATTGAGCCTAGCAAATACTTTGACAAGGATTTTGTCGGCATAGTAGTTACTGGCATTATGGGAAGCGCTATGGGTATTACCTCCTCTCTCTTTAACTGGATTATGGGGCTTGTCATCGCCTTTTATATCCTGACTCAAAAGGAAAGTTTTGCCTTTGGTACCAAACGCATGGTGTATACGCTCCTGAGTAAGCCAAAAGCTGATCGATTAATTGCCATTCTTTCTGAAGGTCATCAAGTGTTTATTCAATTCTTTATTGGTAAATTTATTGATTCCTTCATTATAGGTGCGATTTGCTTTATTGGGTTATCTATTTTGAAAAATCCTTATGCCGTACTGCTTGCCCTCATTGTAGGTGTAACCAATATGATTCCTTACTTTGGTCCATTAATAGGTGCTATTCCTGCTGTTGTGATTACCTTCTTCACAGGATTTATGCCGGCAGTGGCAGTAGGCATCTTTATCTTCCTTCTTCAACAATTTGATGGTTTAGTTCTCGGGCCTAAAATTCTCGGAGATTCGATTGGCCTTAGTCCATTTTGGATTATCTCAGGCATTTTAGTAGGTGGGGCACTTTGGGGACCTTTAGGTATGTTCTTTGCTTCTCCTATCATCGCAGTCATCTTAAATAACATCAATAGATGGATGGATCGGGTCTTATCTAAAAAAGATATTGTGCTAAAACCCCTATTAATTGAGTCTAGTTCAACCCCTCCTCCAACTCTAAAAAAAGAAAAAAACAAGTCAAGTAAGAGCAAATAACAAACTTATTTCTATACAAAAAACAAGAGGTTCTACATCTATTGGTAGAAACCTCTTGTTTTTTATTGTATGTGCCTTCTTGTAGCACCCTTACAGCATACTATTAATTTTTTGCTCTAGCACAGTTTTAGGAACAGCGCCTACTACTTGGTCGAGAAATCTTCCATTCTTCAGAAAAATAATAGTTGGAATGCTCATAACATTATATTTAGATGCTATAACACGATTTTCATCAGTGTTTAATTTACCAATTCTTACCTTGCCTTCATAGTCTTTTGCTAATTCATCAATAACAGGTGCCATCATCTTACATGGGCCACACCAGTCCGCATAGAAATCTACTACTACTGGAACATCGCAGTTGAGTGCATCTGCTTCAAAATTATCATCTGTAAATTTATGTGCCATATACATTTCCTCCTTCATATATGCAAAGCTTGTTGCTTAAGCTATATAGTTAGTTTATGATATCTTACCAATAAATGCAATAAAATATTATTTCCCTTAGTATACCGCACGCTATGAATTCTATTCATCTTCACCTATTGAGGAGGGCTTAATTGCTTCCAGACGATTAATGGTAAAGCCCATCTCGGAAAATTTCTTTTCGTACTCTGTCATAATGTTATCTTCCATGCCACTTTGATGAAGGTCCAATGTTACATTTTTCATAAGCCAATGACTTGCGGAGAACTCTTCTATAGAAAAAGCAAATAAGGCCTTATTATCCGTTTTAAAATGCACCTCGCCACCTTCTTTTAAAAGGTAAGCATATTTTTTTAAAAAGTCACGATGGGTTAATCTTCTATTAGCGTGTCTTTTCTTTGGCCATGGGTCTGAAAAGTTAAGATAAATACGCTCTACTTCTCCTGCTTCAAAAATCTCCGTGCAGTGATGTACGTCAAAATATAAGAATCGTAAATTCCAGGGTGCCTCCTCTTCTCGGTTTATTTTCTTGCAGGCTTTATATACCACTGTCTCAGCTCTTTCTACTGCAATATAGTTAATATGAGGATTCCTTCTTGCAAGCTCTGTGATAAAGCCGCCTTTGCCACATCCAAACTCAACGTGGAGAGGCCCACTATTTCCAAATACTTCTTGCCATTTTCCTTTATACTGTTCGGGCTGTAAAATTACTTTTTCATCCTGTTGTAAATACTCAGGTGCACGACTATCTCTTCTTAAACGCATGGGATTATTCCTTTCTAATAGGTAGCAATTCATTTATATCCGTTCATTTTTAACGTTTTCATACTTTTTCATTATACGTTTGACCTTCTATAAAATCAAGCACACTTACTTCACTAATCCCTTTTTTGTAATGCCTTTTTATAATACCTCAACAAAGCCCTTAGCAAATTCCAGTAATGGTTTTTCACTTTCTTCTCCGTACTGCTCTATTATTTTAACCATGGCACTGCCAACAATGACACCGTCAGCGTAATCCTTTAGAGAGGCTGCCTGTTCTTTGTTTGATATACCAAAACCAAGTGCCGTTGGGATATTGCAATAGGCTTTAATCCGTTCAAACATATCCTTTAAGTCTGTTTGTATCTGATCTCTGGTTCCTGTTACCCCTAATGAAGATACACAGTACAAGAAGCCCATGGCATTTTCGCAAATCGCCTTGCTTCTATCCTTTGATGTAGGTGCAATCAAAGAAATAAAATCAACACCCTTTGCTTTTGCATAAATAGTAAACTCCTCTTTTTCCTCCATGGGCACATCTGGTACAATGACGCCGTCCACGCCCACTTCTTCGCAACGTCTAAAGAATTTCTCTATGCCATAGTGATAGATGATATTACCATATAATAAAAACACTAAGGGAATCTGCGTATTCTTTCTTACCCGCTCTACTAGATTAAATACTTTATCTATGTCTACTCCCTTTTCCATTGCTCTTAGATTTGCCCTCAAAATCACAGGCCCATCGGCTATAGGATCTGAGAAGGGAATGCCTAGCTCAATAATGGTACTTCCTGCCGCCTCTAACGCATAGATAAATTTTTCTGTAGCTTCAATACAAGGGTCACCGGCTGTAATAAAGGGAATAAATGCCTTGTGCCCCTCTAATTTTTTCTTTTCAAATGCTGATTGAATATTACTCATGAAGATCTACCCCCCTATATCTAGCAATGGCTGCTACATCCTTGTCTCCTCTTCCAGATAAATTAATCACGATAGTCTGATCATTAGTCATCGTTGGCGCTATTTTCATGGCGTAGGCAACAGCATGGGCACTTTCAATGGCAGGAATAATTCCCTCCATTCTTGAAAGGTACTCAAAGGCATTTACTGCCTCCTCATCTGTTATAGGCACATACTCAGCACGTTTTGTGTCATGTAGCCATGCATGTTCTGGCCCAATGCCTGGATAATCAAGGCCAGCAGAAATAGAATACACAGGCGCAATACTGCCATCATCTGTCTGCAAGAAGTAGCTCTTCATGCCATGGAAGATGCCCTCCTTACCCTTTGCCAAAGTCGCTGCATTCATTGGTGTGTCCACACCATGTCCTGCTGCTTCTACACCAATCAACCTTACCTCTTCATTAAGAATAAAATCATAGAAAGCGCCCATAGCATTACTGCCACCACCAACGCAGGCAATAACCACATCTGGCAGTCTTCCTTCTGACTCATACATTTGCTCTTTAATCTCTTTTCCAATTACACTTTGAAAATCTCTTACCATTTCTGGGTAAGGATGAGGTCCCATGACTGAACCTAGGCAATAGAAGGTATCCTCCACTGTTTTCGTCCAATCTTGAAAGGCAGCATTAACTGCATCCTTTAATGTCTTGGTTCCTGTTAAAACCGGTGTAACCTTTGCACCTAAAAGCTCCATACGGTATACATTAAGGGCTTGACGAATAGTATCCTCCTCACCCATGAACACCTCACATTCCAGTCCCATAAGGGCCGCAGCAGTTGCCGTAGCAACCCCATGTTGACCTGCACCAGTTTCTGCAATCATCCTTTTCTTTCCCATACGCTTAGCAAGAAGCGCCTGACCAAGCACGTTATTAATCTTATGGGAGCCCGTGTGGTTAAGATCCTCTCTTTTAATATAGATTTTTGCTCCTCCTAGGTCCTTCGTCATCTTTTGGGCCTCATAAAGCAAGGATGGTCTTCCTGTATACTGGGCAAATAGCTGGTTTAACTCGCTAACAAACCTTGGGTCCTTTTTATAAAACCCATATGCCTTTTCAATTTCGTGAATTGCGTTCATTAATGTCTCAGGTACATACTGACCGCCATAAATACCATATCTACCTTTTGCTTGCATCTTCTCACCTCTTCATTTTATCTCAATCCATTTGGACATATTCCTTTTTACACCCAGGTTCCTTTGGCAGCTCTCCTATCGGCAGCGTGCTCACCTAAGCCCCTTCATTGTCTTAGCCTTTGTATAAGCTGTTTAACCTTTTGGGGATCCTTAAAACCATCTGTCTCCACGCCGCTACTTACATCAATGGCAAAGGGGTTAGCAAGTAATGCCTTATCAACATTATCTAGATGAATGCCTCCTGCCATAAAATAAGGCTTATTGACCTCTTGAAGCAGACTCCAATCAAAGCTCTTTCCACTTCCGCCATACTCTCCCCTTGTAAAGGTATCAAATAAAATATAATCCGCCAGTTTCGTTTCTATAAAAGGCTTCTGGCGTTGTAGACTTTCTTCATTTTCTACCCGAATCACCTTAATAATTGGTAGCTTCGTGACCTCTTTTAAGCTGCTTAGATAATTTAGGTCTTCATCACCGTGAAGCTGAATGATATCAATCACTTTTTCACTCT
>JAEXBC010000278.1 GCA_023457875.1 Bacillota bacterium
AAATCAAAAAATATTGGACTGACAAATTTGAATAGAAGGTTAATCTTACATTATGGAGAGAAAAGCCAATTGCATATTCAAAGTAAAATAGGTATGGGAACCGTGGTGTTTTTTAAGATGCCTATTCAAAGAATTGAAGGTACCTATGCACTATCTAAAGCACCATCTGAAGAAGAGAATAAAAATAGAAAAAAATGATACCACTGGGCAAAAAGAAAGTAAGATATGCATTCTTATGATATCCTTGATACCTTTTGCCAGGGGGGGACTGATGATAAAATCATATTATTGAAAGGCCTTACAGAGATAGAGTCTTAGAGATAGAGGCTATTCAACAAAAAGAGAATTGGGAGGTATTTTATATGTTAATGAAAAAAGTAGTTACGATTTTTCTCGTTGCAACAATGGGGCTTTCACTAGCGGGATGTGCACAAGGTGGCTCCGAAGCAAAAACAGAAGGAAAGAGCGATGTAAAAAGTACAGATGCTGGTTCTGAAGATACAAACAAAGAACATGAACCGGTCACTCTTCGTTTTTCATGGTGGGGAGGAGATGCAAGACACGAAGCAACTTTAAAAGCTATTGATCTCTTCGAGCAACAATATCCATGGATTACTATTGAAGCAGAGTATAGTGCACAAGATGGTTATAACGATAAGCTTATGACACAGTTTGCTTCTGGTACAGCTCCTGATGTGATGCAAATGGAAACAGGTGCAGCACCTGAATATTATGGACAAGGCCTACTTTATAACTTATCAGAAACAAGCATTAATTTCTCAGATTTTGATGCTTCATTCCTTCTCAATAACGGACAATTTGGAAGTGGCAGTCAATATGCAATACCTACAGGTAAAGCAGGTACAGCAATTGTTGTTAACAAGGACTTAGCAGATAAAATTGGTATTGACTTTACAAAGCCATATGATTGGGATCAGTTAATTGAATGGGGAAAACAGGTACAAGCTTATGACCCATCAATGTATCTTATCTCTGGTAACACAACTTATATGACAGCTTTTACATTACGTGCTATGTCAAGACAAATGAATGGTGATGCTATTATTAATGCAGACAATGAACTTACAGTATCAGAAGAGCAATTTACTAAGATGCTAGAGTATATCAAACAATTATATGATAACAATGTATGCTCACCATTATCCTATATGGCTTCATATGGTCTTAACAATCAAGATGATCCTAACTGGATTGCAGGCAAATATGTTGCTTATGTAGGTTATACCTCAAATGCAGACGTTATGCAGGCAGCTAATCCAAGTGCTAATTATATTGCAGGAAATATGCCAATATTTGCTGATGCAGTAAGTGATGGTTGGTACAATGACTGTCCACAATATATGGGTATTAGTGCAAAAACACAGCATCCTGAAGAAGCAGCTTTATTCTTGGATTTCTTCTTTAACAATGAAGAAGTAGCAAAGACCTTAGGTACAGTTCGTTCTGTTCCACCAACAGAAAAAGCTCAAGAGATTACTCTAAAAGAAGGTACATTAAATGCCTTAACCAAAATGGCAGTTGAAGTAAGCCAACAATACAATGGCGTTTCAGACTCAGGAAAAACAACGAGCTCAGAAGTCATTGCTATACTTAGTGATGCATATGAAAATGTTGCTTTTGGTGCAAAAACACCTAACGAGGCAGCAAAAGAAGTTGTATCTTTAATCAACGACTACTTATTAGCACAATAGTAACATAATAATTCCAGTTTAAAAATGTGATATTTCTTCGGAAATATCCATTTTTAAACTAACGAGGTGATAAAACGTGAAAAGTTCATTAGAGAGAAAAAGAGGTTATAAAGCATATGTCTATTTATTACCTTGGTTCATTGGTTTAGTAGTACTACAGTTATATCCATTTATAGCCTCACTTGTTTACTCCTTTACCGACTATAATGCTTTTGGAAAAATGAATTTTGTCTTTCTTGATAATTATATCAAGTTATTCACAAAGGATAAGGAATTTTATAAATCAGTGGGAGTGACACTAAATTATGCCCTATTTACCGTACCAGGTAAAATCATCTTATCATTGGTGGTTGCCCTCATGCTAAATAAGGCAAGGGCAGGGATTAGCATCATGAGAACAATCTTCTATCTACCATCCTTGTTTGGGGGAAGTATAGCGATTGCAATCTTATGGAAGCTCATGTTTATGGATAATGGATTGATTAATTCACTTACAGGTGTATTTGGCATTGCTCCTATTTCTTGGTTAGGTAATCCAGATTTTGCATTATTTACGCTTAGTTCTATGGAAGTATGGCAGTTTGGTTCATCAATGGTTATGTTTCTTGCAGCGTTAAAGCAGGTTCCACAATCTTTATATGAGGCAGCGGGAATTGATGGGGCAAATAAGCTTCAAATATTCTTTAAAGTGACCTTTCCACAGATTTCTCCAATTATCTTTTTTACAATTATTATGCAGACCATTAATGCATTACAGAACTTTACATCTGCCTTTGTTGTAACGAAGGGAGGACCAGTAAAATCTACATATATGCTTGGACTAAAACTTTATAATGATGGTTTCTCTTATTATAAAATGGGCTATGCAAGTGCCTCTTCATGGATCATATTTATGTTGATTTTAATCATTACCTTAGTTCTGTTTGGAACACAGAAATATTGGGTTTTCTATGAAGATAAATAATTATAAAAAAAGATAGTGTAGGAAGAAATCATGTTGTTAGAAAGAAGGCGAGAAATGCATGAATAAAAAAACGAAAAAACGAATATATGAGATATTGGCTTATACCTGCTTAATCATTATTGGGTTGGCGATGATTTATCCACTCATTTGGATGTTCTTTGCAAGTTTTAAGTCAAACGAAGAAATATTTGGTTCACTAAAACTCTTGCCAGCAAGCTTTAGTACAGAACCCTATGCTAAAGGCTGGTTAAGCGTAGGTGGAATCACTTTTGGAAAGTTTTTCTTAAATACATTTATACTAGTTATTCCAACGACAATTTTTACAGTAGTATCTAGTACACTTGTTGCCTATGGATTCACGCGTTTTGAATTCAAGGGTAAGAACTTCTTATTTGGTTTATTGATTTCTACATTGATGTTACCTAATGCAGTTATTATTATCCCTAGATATACCATTTTCAAATCCCTCGGCGTATTAGATTCTTATTGGCCGTTTTATCTTCAGGCAATATTCGCCTGCTATCCATTCTTTAGTTATATGCTCATTCAGTTTATGAGAGGACTGCCAAAGGATTTAGATGAATCTGCATATATAGATGGGTGTGGAAGTTTTAAAGTGCTTTGGAAAATATTATTACCATTGTTAAAACCATCCATGTTTTCAGCAGGATTATTCCAATTCCTATGGACTTATAATGATTACTTTAATTCTTTAATTTATATTAACACCGTTAAGAAATATACAGTATCCCTAGCCCTAAGACTTTCTATTGACGCGGAGACTGTTGTACAGTGGAATCAAGTTTTAGCAATGGCTTGCGTTGCTGTTACACCAGTAGTTATTCTATTCTTCTTTGCTCAGAGATACTTTGTGGAAGGTATTGCAACAACAGGGTTAAAAGGTTAATCAAATATGATGTTTTAGTATAAGGAGATGATGATTTGGCTTATGTAACTAACCCAATATTAACAGGCTTTAATCCAGACCCCTCTATTCTTAGGGTGGAAAATGATTACTATATCGCAACATCAACCTTTGAATGGTTTCCGGGAGTACAGATTCATCATTCAACAGATTTAATTCATTGGGAGTTAATCGCCCATCCTTTAGAGAGGCTTTCGCAACTTAATATGATTGGAAACCAGAGTTCATGCGGAATATGGGCA
>JAEXBC010000279.1 GCA_023457875.1 Bacillota bacterium
TGGATAGGCAGGGCGGGGAGTGAGGCATTAGCAGCAGTTGGAACAGCAGGATTCTATTTATGGTTAGCGGAAGCCTTTATTATCCTTTCGAAGTTAGGTGTTAGTATTAAGGTTTCTCATAGTATGGGAGAAAAAGATTATAAGAAGGTAAAAGGCTATATTACAACTGCGCTTCAAATGAATATAATCCTAGCAATTTTATACGGAGCATTTTTGCTTATTTTTAATAAAGAGCTTATTAGTTTTTTTAATCTAGGTAATTCAGAAGTAGAGTCAATGGCAAGAACTTATTTGATTACCGTTGCGGCGTGCATGGTATTTTTCTTTAGTGGACCAGTTTTTACTGGAATCTTTAACGGATTAGGAGATAGCAAGACACCTTTTAAGATTAATACAATAGGGCTGGTTTTTAATATGATTTTCGACCCAATTTTGATTTATGGCTTATTTGGATTTCCAAAATTGGGGGTATTAGGTGCAGCCTTGGCAACAGTACTTGCACAGTTCATCGTTACGCTATGCTTTATTTTAGTGATATTAAAAAGAAAAAATGAGTATTTTTCGCTAAATATTTGGAAAAAACCCGAGTGGAAAATGGTTAAAGAGATTATATTAATCGGTTTACCAGGAGCCATTCAAAGTGGATTATTTACCGTATTTTCTATGGTAATAGGGCGTATTGTTTCTAATTGGGGAGCTAATGCCATTGCAGCTCAAAAGGTGGGTTCACAAATAGAAGCGATTTCGTGGCTTACAGCAGGAGGCTTTTCAACAGCTATATCTACATATGTAGGTCAAAATTATGGTGCCAAGAAAGTGGATAGAATTCGGGAAGGTGTTAAAATAACATTGATTATTTGTACGTGTTTAGGCGTCTTTTCAACGCTATTACTGATTATTGCTAGAGAACCTTTAATGAGACTTTTTGTCGCAGATTTTGAGACGATTCAAATTGGTAAGGATTACTTGATGATTTTGGGATGCTCACAATTATTTATGTGTATGGAGATTACTGTTACAGGAGTATTTAATGGACTAGGTAGAACCTATTTACCTAATGGGATTACTATTGTATTAACGGGGCTTAGAATTCCTCTTGCCTTGTGTTTATCACAAGTAATAGGTCTTCATGGGGTATGGTGGAGTATTAGTATCAGCAGTATTTTAAAAGGAATTCTTCTTGTAGGAGCCTACTATTACTTGAGTAAAAATCGAAATCTTTATACTAGAGTCAAAAACTGTGTATTTGACAAAAAATAAGAAGTCATATAAGATATAATCATTAGAATTCATTATTTGGAGGATGTTATGAAAAAAAGATATCTATTTATTGTAAGTATGCTGTGTATGCTATTTGTGCTAGTTGGTTGTGGAAGCGGCGAGAATAAAGTAGCTTCAGCTGATGGGGCGAAGGATCCTAAAGCACTTATGGAAAAAGCTGGTGAGAAGTTAGCTAATATTGATAGTTTTGAAATGGCCATGAACATAGATATGGGTATGGATGTGAAAGATCAAGGCAATGTTCAAATAAAAATGACAGCTGATGCAAGTACTATTATGAAACCTAAGATGTTAATGGACATGAACATGAAGATGGACATGACAATGGGTGAAGAAAATCAAGCGATTGAAATGAGACAAATTATGGATGGCTCAGGCGACGAAATGGTGATTTACCAAAATATGTTTGGCGCTTGGAGTAAGATTTCAGCAGGAGAAAGTTTAGGTATGGAAGAGCTTGTGCAAAATCCACAAGACATGATGAAGACTTACACTGAATCTATGGAGAAGATAGAAATCACTGGAGATAAGACTGTTAATGGTAAAGACTGTTATGAAATTACCATGACATTAGGTGAAGAAAGCATGAATGCTATTATGGAACAAATGGGTGGAATGGAAAGTTTACTCGGTGTTTCAGCATCAGAACTTGAGAGTTCTAAAGAAATATTAGATTTGTTTAAAGATGCAGAGTTCGTTTTCTATATTGATAAACAAAATGAAGAATTTGTTGGTATGTATATGGAGCTTGGTGAAATCTTAAAGAAGGCTATAGCTATGTCAGGTGAGGGAGAAGACATTGGTGATTGTACGATGTCAATAGAGGCAATCTATAAGAGCTATAATTCAGTAAAAGAAATCGTAATACCTGAAGAAGCAAAATCAGCAGAGTAATAGAAAAAACGATATGACTAATAAGTTAGCACATTAAGCCTTATGGTTTAATGTGCTTTTTTAATCATAAGTGACTTATTTTGACTGCGCTTTGGATGTATAAAAAGTAAGGATGGGGTTAATGATTTCTATAATGAGGAATTTGATAGGGGATTAGGTTTATAGATTTAGAACTTTGTGGTACAATTTCAATATTGATTACAATGGGATAGGACAGAAAAATAAGGAGGAATCATGGAAGCTAAAAGTCAGTTATTATCTAAGGTAGAAACGATGCAATTTGTTTTACCCGAGCATCTGAATCATATGGAAATGATGCATGGAGGAGAGATTCTTAAGTTAATGGACGATACAGCAGGGCTTGCATTTATGCGTTATTGTGAAGGTGATGCAGTAACAGCAGGGGTGAGCGATGTTAAGTTTATCAGGTCCATTCCAAGTAAGAGCATGATAAAATGCACAGCTCAGATTATTGCTACGGGCAGAACATCAATGAAAACTAAGGTAGAAATATATATTGAAGATATAAAGCTTCAAGTCTCACATAAAGCAGTTGAGGGAATTTTTGTTGGAGTAGCAGTGGATGAGGAAGGTAAACCTAGACCTGTATCACCAATCTTACAAGAGTAATCTATATAAGCGTAGCATAGGCATCTTGCAAAGTATGATGCCTAAACTGTATGGGGCATAAAAAGGAAATTTACAAGCACAAAAGGCATTTGAGGATAATCACTCAAATGCCTTTTATACTTGTAAATAATAAATTTTTAGGTGGAGTTTTGCTATTTATATAGAGTACCCTTTATATAAAGGGGTAATAGCCTAATTTATTCGCTAATTAATTGTAATATGCCATAATTTTCAGTGCTAGACCAACCATTACCTGTTAGGTCATTCCAATTAGCAACATTGTCTCTGGTACCATCTCCGTCTGCATCATCATTGACTTGTAAATCAAAACCGATAATCGCATTTGGTTTGAAGATAGAAATGCGATATGGTAATGCTAACTCAGCGATGTAGCCATCTTTGGTAGTCTTTGTGGCAGTGATAAAACTGTTAGCATCTGAAGCACCATTAATAGAGCGCTCATTATCAAAGTTTACGCGATATTGTATATCTCCAAGTTCATAAGCATTTGATTTGGCATTGTCTTCATCAAT
The DNA here is from genome assembly GCA_023457875.1 of Bacillota bacterium. Lineage (GTDB taxonomy): Bacteria > Bacillota > Clostridia > Lachnospirales > Cellulosilyticaceae > Cellulosilyticum. The sequence continues at coordinate 3,339 of JAEXBC010000279.1, forward strand.
AAATATCTCAACGGAATCTTGCTGGTAAGTATCTGCGCTTTTCTTGCTTAATAAGGGATCCTTAACTTCCATGAGTACATAGATATAATTCTCATCCCATAATGC
>JAEXBC010000280.1 GCA_023457875.1 Bacillota bacterium
GAGCAGTACAAGCGTTCATAAAATACATAAATTCTAACAGTGATCAGGTTATTGATAGGTTGTGTGTCAAAATGTAATTTTATAATCTGTTTCTATATAGATGTAAATACTATTTTGCTCTTCCATATCTGAAGGGCTCTGATACATATTTATTAAAAAAAGCAATAATGGGACCCATGAAAAAGGCGGTAATCAAAGTCCCGATGCCTACAGTGGCACCTAGCATAAAGCCTATTGTTACACAGATCATATCAGTGGTGATTCTGCAATATTGGAATTTGAAGGTTGTATGCTGTGAGATATAAAGTGCTATGGCATCATAGGTAGAAACACCTAAATCACCAACAAAATAGAGTGATGCGCCAAAGCAGATAATCACTATTCCTAAAAGCAGAAAGATCATTTTGAGCCAAAGTGTAGGTGATGGAAACAATGTTTGCCAAATCCAAGAAGAAAATTCAGCCATATAGCCAAGCAGAAAAATATTAATCAGTGTTCCAAGACCAATTTTATGTCGGTCCATCATAAAAATAGCAATCAACATGGCAAGGTTAAGTAGGGTATAAAAGGTTCCAAATCCAAGGGGCGTAAGGTTCCATAGACCGTGCGCCAGCACCTGAAAAGGATCCATTCCAAAATCGGAGAAAGTAAACAGTCCTACGGCAAAGCCGCATACTGTTACGCCAACAGTTGTCATGATAATACGTCTTGTTTTTTCATTCATCTTGTTACCTCCTGATGCAAGTTGTTGACACATAAAACTTATATATTATAATTATTATACCAATAATGCTTGAAGGTCTATCATTATTAAACCAATTATTATAACTTGAGTACCAATTGGAGGAGAAATGGCACTTTTACAAAGACAGACGGCAATAAGAAGAAATGAATTACTATATGAACTGCAGACCCATGGTTCTGCTGATTTTCCTTTTCAAGCCTATTTAAATGATTTTTCTAGATTTCGCAACCAATTTGCTAACTGGCATTGTCACTCGGAACTTGAATTTACAGTAGTTGTTGAGGGGAAATTTGATTGTGGGATTAATGATAAGCATTATGAGCTATCACCTGGAGACGGTGTGTTTATTAATACCAATGTCTTGCACATGACCAAACCGCTTACAGATTTGAATCACAGTGTGACTTTTTCTTTGGTTTTTTCTCCAGATTTTATTGCAGAGAATCCAAAAAGTCTCATCTATCAAAAATTTGTAGAGCCCATTTTAAGCAATGGGTATTTTAAAGGGTGTATGCTTTCTTCAACCATTGAATGGCAAAAGGAATTAATTCAATGTTTGCAAACAGCTTATGAGATTGCTTCTTCTGAGGAAGAGGCCCTTGAGCTTTCTCTGAGAAACTGTATTTGCATGGCATGGCAGACTTTTACTAAAAGTCAGCTTCGCCTGTTGGAGATTGAGGCAAAGCCAGTATGCAGTATGGTATATGAGCAACGTGCTAAAGAAACACTTTCGTATATTCAGGAGCATTATCGTGAAGCCATTGGCATTAACGATATGATTCGCGCAGGAAATATCAGCCGAACAGATTGCTTTCGTAGCTTTAAAAAGATTATTGGAAAAAGCCCTATGGAATACCTGAATGACTATCGCTTAAAGCAAGCTATGTATTTGCTGGAAACAACCCAAGAGAGCATTACTGAGATAGCTACCTCATGTGGTTTTAATCATCTGAGCTATTTTGGAAAGCTGTTTCGAGAGACGACAGGCTTATCACCTAAGGAGTATCGTGCCCAAAGAATGAAATATTAATTTGATTCCTCAAGGTAATAGTTTCTAAACTGTCTTGGGGAACATCCCTTATGCTGCTTGAATACCCGATTAAAGGTGGAAATGCTACTGAAACCAGATCTATAGGAGATTTCTGTAATAGAAAGATTAGAATGAGTGAGTAGTATCTCGGTATGCTTGATGCGTTGAAGTGTCAGGTATTCTACAAAGGAGTAGGTGGTTATTTTTTTGAATATCCTAGAGAAGTAATAAGGACTAAAGCCTATGTAATCTGCAATATCCTTTAGCATGAGTGAATGCTCGCAGTTTGCAATGATATAGGAACATGCGGTGTTTATTTTCTCTAAAGTCTTGCTCGTTATAGCCAGAGAAGAAGTCTCCTTTGAGGTGTAATCACTAAGATGCATACCAAAGGCAATAAACATTTCATATAAGCTAATCAGTGTTTCGACACCGTAAAATGGCCTTTTTGATTTATTCAGTAGGACTATATGCTCGATATAACGCATCATATTTTGCGCAAGTTCTGGCATGTCCTTATGGGAGATATAATGATAGGTACGAAATATATTTAAATAATGCGCGAAATCAGTAAGATCATTTAACAAGGTAAAAGGAAACTGGAGACCAATGAGCTCACATCCTGTATTATTTATAATCTCGTGAATTTCTCCTGGCCAGATGAGCAGAATATCTCCTGATTGTAGTACATAAGAAGTTTGATTAATACGTATGAGTGGCGTTGCGATCACATCTGAAGTGACAGGAAAAGCCGCAATTTCCACATATTTGTGCCAGTGGAGAGGAAAGTCTATGGGGAAAGAATCCTTAGTGATGGTGTTAATGGTATGGTCAAAGTCTAGGTTTTCAAAGATGGTATCCTCTATCATTGTAAGCCTCCGTTAGGTGATGTATGTCTTCATGTCATATAAAATTGGAAAAAGATGTGGGTATGAATGGCAATAATAATTATTTTATTGTAGTGAATCTATGGATAAT
>JAEXBC010000281.1 GCA_023457875.1 Bacillota bacterium
ATAAGAGTAAGTATTTCGCTAATTGACATGCATAAATCATTGGTCTCATAAGACCGCCCATGTTCTAAAATTGTTTTTGCACATTTAACCATGGCCGGGTATGCACTTCTAAGTAAATGATTTGCATAAATTACTACATTAATACCCCAACTTGCTAATTCTTCTTCAGTAATTTGGTTATATGTAGTTGGAACAGCTACAATTGGTGTAACCTTATCTTTCGCCCTGAAACGTACACAAAATTCTTTAATATCTTTACCATCCTTACTTTTTGAATGTATCATAACACCATCAGCACCTGCGGAAACATACGCAAAAGCCCTTTGTATTGCATCATCAACACTTTTCCCTGCAATCAGAGACTCTATACGGGAGATAATCATAAAATCCTCTGTGATTTGTGCTTGCTTTCCCGCTTTAATTTTCTCGCAAAAACCTTCAATAGTATCTTGTTCCTGCACAGCGTCAGTACCGAAAAGAGAATTTTGTTTCAATCCAATTTTATCTTCTATGATTACCGAAGATACACCTAAGCGCTCAAGTGTTCTTACTGTGAAGACAAAGTGTTCAATTTTCCCACCTGTATCTCCGTCAAAAATTACAGGTTTTGTTGTTACTTCCAATGTATTATTCAGATCCTGAAGCCTGGTTGTTAAATCCACCGCCTCAATATCGGGCTTCCCTTTCGAGATACTGTCAGTCAATGAGGATGACCACATACCATCGAACTCTCGCTTTTGCATATCCACCTCGACCGATATATTTTCAACGATAAGACCTGTTAGACCGTTATGAGATTCAATAATACGAACAAAAGGTTTCACATCAATCAAGCGACGTAAAAGTTTCATCCTGACTTCTGGCGTAGTTCCTATGGAACGAATTTCCTTATCAAGACCTGAAGAGTTAATTCCATGAGTATATGGAACTTCTATCACCTCACCACCCAGTTCTTTCATCACATCATATACCTCTAATCGTATAAATCTGTCTTGACCCGTTTTCCAATCGTCACCATGAATAATATAATCAGGTTTATATTTTCTAAGATTATTGACATAACTCCATTCATTTTGAGGAACTACTTCGGCTACCCCATTAATATTTTCAACCACAGCCTTTCTTTGTTCATAAGTTAGGTATGGCAACCTTTTATGAGATGCTATTGCCTCGTCGGTATATAGTCCAATCATTAAATCACCATATTTTGCACCTTCACGGATAATGCTAATTAAGCCTGGATGCATAATATCCGCAATCATACCCAAATATACCTTTTTTCTCATAGTTGCATTGATGAATTATTGTTTATAATTGTATTTTACTTGTTTCTAATTTTTGATAAAAGCTTTTAATAAATTGCTTTTCATTAGCTCCCACAAATTTATAAAAAAGACAATCAGGTAAAAAAATCTTAATGTATTCTTTTATTAAAAACATTAAACTGTCTATTTTTGAGTTCTTGTTAAAATTTGCATATATTACCGGCGTTTTCCAGTCTGTCCCATATTGGAATTCAAGGAATTCCACATATTTCAAAGGTACCACAAACATTCCAGATAAAAATTCTATTTGTGTTGTATTCAGTAAAAAAGATTCAATGACACACTCACCACAGCAGGTTCTAACTCCTTGTTTAAATTTACTGAAAATATAAAAATCAATATATTCGTTATTTCTGATAATAGAGAGTAAACCCCTTCTATCATATCTTGCAATTTCAAAACCTATTTGACGTAATTCAAATATAAGGTTTAGCAGCAAATTTTTATCTTCTTCAAGTACAAACAAATCAATATCTTCATCATGCTCAATAAAATCTCTCTCTCTAACTGCTCCCAACAATGTACCATATATTAATCCAAAGTTCAAATGATGCTGATCTGCAACTCGTTTAAAGTCTAACAAATTTTCTTTTGCAATTTCCTTGTCAATTGGTTTTCTTCCAAAAAACAATGGTTTTGGAGTGTAACGGATAATACCTATCTCTGTTTTGACGCTTGCCATATTTATTTCATCATTTTTTTAATAATTATTTTCAATCTCGTGGGCACAAACCTCATCAGGGTGTAATAAAGGGAGTTGTTTGCTTTGTAAAAAGCTTTATCAAACTCATTATAAGGCATGACATATTCAGGATATTTCAATGGAAATTCAATGTCTTGCGTTGCAATATACCTGCTATCACTTTTACCGCCGGTATGCGTGGCACCTTCACCAAAGCCAATATTGGAAACTAAATTTACATGTGGGAATATTGACAATTGATTTTGCGATGCTAATGTAAAATACCATTGCCAATCCCATGCACTCACATAATTTTGGTCAACAAGCTTTAACCTGTACTTCCAATACTTAATATCTTTCTGTTTATAACCTGAGTTTCGAATGATATCATCTTCGTATATTGTATTACGCCATTTCATGTTCAAATCCATATTTTTCCAAGAACGTTTCCATGTTGCCCAACCATTGGTAGATTTATATTTTGAAAAACAATAAGATGTTTCCATCTTATTGTTGATATAATTTGCACCATCTACCATACCAACCCTTTCATCATCTTTATATTTTATCAACATTTCATCCATAAATTGAAAGAAAGAATTTTGAGCCATACAGTCATCTTCTAAAATGATTCCTATATCTTCATTTTCAAACAACCAATTAATAGCCGTATAAACACCATTGGAACAGCCAAGATTCCTATCCTGAAATAAAGTATTGACTTCACATGCCCAATCAATCATGCCCAAAATTTTCTTTTTTGTCTCTTCAACAAGCTTATCTTCACCAG
>JAEXBC010000282.1 GCA_023457875.1 Bacillota bacterium
GTAGTCTACATGGTGCTTGTCCAGACTGTTTTTATTTAGGCAACTGAGCCTTGTTTTTTACTGCCTCAACAAATCCTTTGGGATTAATGACCTTATATCCCTGTTTATTAGGGCTAGCTGTATCAAACAGCAATTTCATATCCTCTTCATATGTCATATTAGGATCTATTTGCCAGCCTAGGCTAAGGGTTCCTACGGCATATGGAATAGACAGCTATTTTTATTGTTTTTCAAGCACATAATAAATTGGTGTTTCATCTCTATAGACATAATCTCCGTTCTTATATTGATAGAACATATAAGTCTTTCCATCTCTTTCTTCAATCGTGCATTCAGATACCGTTTCCATTTCTCTATTAATTAGTCTATGACCACTCCAACCAAAATTGCTTGAGTTGCTTCTTCCACCCCTAAGTATTACTTCCATCTTTCCATCTTCTTTAATCACTATTTGATCTATGGCTCCCTCTGAATAGATTCCATATTTATAGTTTCTACCTTCGAACTCATTGATTCCATCAACAGTAGCTACAGCTTTCCACGTTCCTATCATATCAGGTGCATCTTCAAATGGAATATCTGTGTTATCTACATGAAGCTTCTTACCTTCATCTAAAACTGCTTGTTTCTGCTGCTGATTGAGTGCTCTTCTTTCAAACACAAGCCAAGAAGGGGTTTCTTTGTCCCTAAATGTATAATCTCCATTCTTCCATTCTAGAAACAAATACTCTTTGTTATCTATTGTTCTTATAGTATATTTACTTTTAGTCACATCTGTGGGATTAATCACATAGTTTTTGGTCCACTTTGCAGTATTAGATACGGCAAAAACTTCATTTACATCTGAATGGTAAAATAGATATGTCATACGTCCATTTTCTCCAAACACACTTGCTTGAAAATAAAAATTTTCAGGACGCATTGGTGGTTTGTATGGATTAAAACATTCTATACTTTCCACAAAATCTACTGCTACCCATGAACCCAATACATTCTTATCCTCTATAAAACGATACGAAACATCATCTAGCCTAAGCATGGCATCTGCTACTACAAATATGCTTATAGATAAAGCAATTGTAGCGGCTATTAGTAGCTTAAGTTGCTTTAACTTAACTAATTTCACCCTACTCGGGTTCGTATTTAATGCATTCGTATCCACCACTCTACTTTTTTCCCATACGCTCTCAAAGGTTACACTTGTTTTTTCTTCATCTAAAAGCTCATGCATCTTCTCTTTTATGTAGCTATCATTCATTCCCTATCCACCCCCTCTCGTAATCTACTTCCATATATTTTTTTAATTTTTTAAGTCCCTCATTTAATCTTGATTTACATGTACCAACTGGCACTTCTAAAATTTTAGCTGTCTCTTCAATAGTCATATCTAAATAGTAGTGCAGATAGATCACTGCTTTTGTCTTAGTACTTAGCTTGTTCATATATGCCCATATGCTTTCTTGATGGATTATTTGTGTATACGCATCACTTATCCACTCAAAGCCACCTTGAATCACAATATTTTCAAGAGTCTCAACATATTTTCTTCGTGACATTACATTTTTCACTTTATTAAGCATTATTCTATATAACCAGGGTTTGATGGGCTTGGTTTGATCATAGGTATCATATTTTCGAATAACCTGTACAAACACTTCCTGGGTGATATCATCTGCTATCTCTCTAGATTTTGTGAAAAACAACGCGCCTCTATAAATATAGTTTGAGTATTCCTTGAATAGTCTTTCTGCTTCTTCCTTTGAAATGGTACCTTCCAAATAGATTACCCTCCTTTCTTGTTAACACTATCTATACACATTTATCTTGACATATTGTTCGGTTTTTTATTTATTTTCTGCATATTTTTAATCTTATATATAAACATTCTTTATTTTATCTTATATATGATTGCTTTTACAGTAAACCTCCTTGCTTAATAAAAAAGTCTAATAAGATTACATCCTCAATTTAATTGAGCCATGTAATCTTATTAGACTTATTGAGTACTGTGAACAATTTATCCTTCAACCCTATGCCTACGTTTCTTTTTTCTTATACTTATCCCAGCAATCAATGCCACGACCAAGTACCCTAAAATAGCAAAGACTGAACACTCAACCCCATAATCACCGCCTGTTAAAATAGGTGATTTTGTGTGAAGTATATATGAGTAAATAGAATTCTCGCTAGCTGTCGGTCCAACGTTCAATATCCCCGTTGTCATACAAACATTCCAAATGGCATGAACAAAGGCACTGCACCAAATCGTTCCGCTCTCATAGGTAATTAGGGAAAACATGATGCCAACACTAATACCAGCAATAAGGTTAAAGCGTCCTTATTCATTATTCCCTCCCTCGCCTAACACTCCCACTTTTTATCGCTTCAATAAATACCTTCACAAGCTTACAACACGTCTTGATTTTCTAATTTTCTAATGACTCCCCCTCCTATTAGCCCCCCTAATACGGCAAGGGCGATTACAACTAGTGGTATTGAACTCAGTGAAACGCCATTCTCACCTGAAGAAATGACAGCCACTATAATAATGGAGGATACGATAGTAGAAGGCACAGACATTTTTTTAGTTCCGAAATACAGAGGGATCAGTACCATGAAAGACGTCACTGTTGCATTAAACAATAGCTTAGGCATTTCACTTAACAATACGCCAAATTCAAAATTACCTATGACAATATCCAAAAATTGATCAATAAGCCCTACTGCTAAAAATATGAATACATTACTGATTAAGATATTAATAAAGGTAAATCCAATGACAATAATAAGCTTAGCTATAAACAGATCCCTTCTTCTTATAGGATACATAAACATTAAGCTCATGGTTTTATTTTTATACTCTTCAATAATAAGTTTTGCCAACAATACACTTGAATAAATCGCAAAAGTATCTTTTACAAATAAATCAATGACCATTAAGGTAACCGTGGAGTCTGAAAAAATAATATCCTCCTCATAGATCTGAATAACTCCCAGCATGATAATCAAAGCCAAAATACTTAAGTTGGCGATAATGATTCCTTTTAGATTGCTTCCTAACTTAAATTTCTTGATCTCTAATCTAATTAACTTAAGCATTGATGTCATCTCCCTTCACTAAGTTTAAGAAATATTCTTCCAATGAGACATTTTTCTTCATGATTCCGTCAATAGTGACCTCATTTAATATGAGACATTTTGATATTTCATTTTGGGAGATATCATCATAAATCCTTATTTGATCTTCCCCTACTATTTTAAAGTTACGTAGCTTTAAAGTGTTTTCTAACAAATAAGCAGCTTTTTCAATTTACTTAGCTTCTATTTCTATGTACGCTGTATTCATATATCTCACATGATCCATAGATACCTCTTCTAGGAGCTTCCCTTTAGAAAGAACTCCAATAGTATCTGCTATTTGCTCTATTTCTCCTAAGATGTGGCTAGATATAATTATGGTTATGCCACTTTCTTTACTGAGCCTTTTTAGAAGTTCCCTTGTTTCCCTTATTCCCTCAGGGTCTAGCCCGTTAATCGGTTCATCCAAAATAAGTATTTCTGGTTTGGTTACAATGGCCCTGGCTATGCCCAATCTCTGTTTCATTCCTAGAGAAAATTCCTTTACCATTTTTTGATTGGTTCCCTTTAGCTTAAGGAGTTCTAAAGCTTGATTGATGCCTTCTTTATTTGGATAACCCATATAGTCACAATGAAGTTCTAGATTTTCTCTAGCAGTAAGCTTATCATAAAAAACGGGATACTCGATAATGGCACTTATTCGCTTTAAAACATCGAAGGAGTCGTTTTCTAAAACCCTGCCAAATAGTTCTATTTCTCCTGCTGTTGGTTTTACTAGATTCATGATCATTTTCATAACAGTGGTTTTACCTACACCATTTGGTCCCAAGAGACCATATATTTCTCCTCTTTTCACATTCATGTTGATATTTTTTACGACTTCAACTTGATTAAATGCCTTGGTAAGTTGTGTGGTTTTTAAAATAGACATTTTCTCATCTCTCCTACTTTTGTGTCTTTATAAGTATACTTTATCACCTGTTACTTTCATTTCTCTTACTCATTTCTTACAAATTTATTAAGTTAGCGGAATTGCTTTAGGAAGCATAACCATAAAGACAGTTTTCTCATTAGGACGGCTCTTTAAGTATATTTGTCCACCCAAGGTTTCTACTAAATGCTTAGTAATGGTAAGTCCTAGACCACTTCCCTGATAGACCTTACTTCTAGAATCCTCTAAAGTAAATATTCTCTCAAATACTTCTTCTTGATATTTTTCCTGTATGCCCTTGCCCTTATCTATCACTTCGATCTTTACCATTGTATCCTCTTCACTTACTGTAACGCCTAAAAAACCACCATCTTTTCCATATTGAAAGGCATTAGATATCAGGTTATTTAAAATCCTACGGATAGCCTCTTCATTTCCCAAAACATCTATGTTTTTTTCAGGAATATCAATAAACACCTCTATCCCAGCCTCATTTAAAGGTTCATAAAAATCTAACAAAGTGACCTTGCAGAGTTCTCCGATGTTTATTTTGCTAATGGGAAACTGTTTATCTCCAGATTCAAGCTTTGCCAAATCAAAGAACTTATTGATGAGCTCTAACACCTGATTTGCCTGAAAATAAATTTTATCTACCTTGTCCTTTTCAACACCTGTGGTTTGCAACATTTGGGTATATCCCAAAATAACCGTAAGGGGTGTCTTCAAATCATGGGAAATATTAGAAAACATCCTTTTCATAGACTGTCTTGTCTTATTATATTGCATCTTATTTTTGTGATTATAATCAAGTAGATCATTGATCGTGCACAAAAGTGCCTGCACTTCCCCTTTTGCTGTAAATAGCTTCACTCTTTCTATAGAGTCCTGGGCCATGATGTCCTTTAATTTTTGTGTGATATAATGAAGCTCTTTTATCCTTTGCTTGTTTTGTTGATATTGCAAAAATATAACACTACCTAAAACACCGATAATGACTAATAAAACTATATCCATCTAAAAGCCCTCCATTTTATAGCCTATCCCCCATAGTGTTTTGATATAGATTGGATTTGAAGGATCATTTTCTATTTTTTCTCTTAATCTTCTAATATGTACGTTGATAATATTTTCATCGCCATAGTAGTTTTCTTCCCAAACACGTTCATAAATCTGTGCCTTGGTAAATACGCTATTGGGATGGGTTACAAAGAGCTTCAGGATTTCAAATTCTTTGGAGGTGAGTTTTAACTTTTCTCCATTTTTTACTACAGTAAAATTTTCAAGATCTATTTCTAGCTCATGTACCTTTAAAATAGGCTTTTCCTTTTCCTCTTTAGTTGGCCATGAATAAGCTCTTCTGAGATGGGCCTTAATTCTTGCTGAAAGCTCGATAAGAGAAAAAGGCTTAGCAATATAATCATCTGCTCCAAACCCCAAGCCTAGTGCTTTATCTGATTCACTATCCTTTGCTGATACAATTAATATAGGAACCACGCTTTGCTCCCTGATTTTTCGCATAATTGTCATCCCATCCACCTTAGGGAGCATTAAATCCAGCAGTATCAAGTCAAATTTAGCTTGATTAAACTTCTCAAGAGCTTCTTTGCCATCATAGGCAACTTCCATTTCAAACCCTTCGTTAGATAAATAATCTTTTATCATTTCACTTATAGCCCTATCATCCTCTATGAATAAAATCTTATGCACGCGTGCTACCTCCTATATTTAACTGAAACGTATACTAAGCCAAATATTTTAAATTAAATAATATGTTTAAATAGACTAATTATATCATATTCTGACATGAACTTCATAAAAAAAAGAGAGCTAAATGCTCTCTCGATGACTTATACACCAAGATTTTGATTTTTAATAGTACTTATTGGACTCAATGACACCACGAATCATTAATCCTACACCAGCCCCTACGCAAGCAAACATTAAAATGACATGGTATAAAGAAGTAGGTTTAAAATGAATTTCGAGTCCAAGAAGCAAACTTAAGAGAATGGTACACACACCAAATATAATGAATATCCATCCTAGAATCTGGCTTCTCATGGCAAATAGCATGATAACCCCTATGATTACTGGTATTAATAGCACACCAAAAGGAGGATTATAACCACCCGTAATTCTTCCTAAATTAAAGCCCGTTCTAACTATGGTATTTTGAGTTATTAAAAATAATCCTAGAATAAAAAAAGCTAACCCCGCAAGAAAGTTTTTCACCCACAACATCTCCGTCCTATAGTATTTACAAAATGTTTAAATTTGCATCTTAGTATATAAATATTAGCAAATATATACATTATTGTCTACACTATGCGCTATGTATACGTCATTTTGAGGATTTTCAATGCCTACTATAACTTTGTTGATATTTACAGCGCTATACAAAACTTAACATAAAAAGATCCAAAAACATTTTTGTAAAATGCTCTTGAATCTTTTTCATAGTATCTTTTTAATTATCTCTTATAACATAAATAGATGTACTTACCACCAGCGCCTTTATTTAAATCTAGGTCTAGTTTTTGATACCCATCTTTTGCTGGGGCATCCTTTCCTGTTACAAAGCATATATCCGTAATAGGTGCAGCAAAATTAGGATCTGTTGTCCAACAAAGGAAAATATATGCGCCTCCTGCACCCTGATTTAAATC
>JAEXBC010000283.1 GCA_023457875.1 Bacillota bacterium
GTATAACCTGATAAAGTTCGTTTGTTAGAATACGTATTGAAGGCACTCTGCACTTTGTAACTAGCCCATAGGGGAATAATCATCATCGCAAGTGTAATCAACAAAAACGTACTATTACCACCCATAAAATAATTTGACATATGCCTCACTCCTTACATCTATATGCCAAGTACCATTCCGATTTCAATCGAATTACCTTTAATATACTCTGAAACTGGCATACGCTTTTTATTTGGCATCTGAATCTCTTTAATACATAGACTTCCATCTAAAGTCTTTACAAAAACGCCTTCCTTGTCAACACGTAAAACCGTGCCAGGATCCGCCTTATCGTTATTTCCTTCCACAACACTAGCATTCCAAATCTTCATCACTTCGCCTTTGTAATAAGTATATCCACCTGGCCAAGGATTTAAGCCCCTAATCAGGGCACTAATTTTGCTAGATTTGTTGTCCCATTTAATTTCTCCCAGGGACTTTTCAATAATGGGCGCATAGGTTGCCTCACTATTTACTTGTTTGGTTCTTTCTAGTTTGCCTTCAAGAAGGAGGATTAAAGCTTCTTGGAGTGCCTTCGCCCCTACTTCCTTCATTTTATCATGAAGAGAGGCATAGGTATCCTCTTTGCTAATGACCATTTCTTTCTTCAAAAGCATATCTCCTGTATCCATACCTTTATCCATATACATAATGGTTACGCCTGTTATAGGCTCTTCATTGAGAATAGCCCATTGAATAGGTGCAGCTCCTCTGTACTTTGGAAGCAAAGAGCCATGCACATTAATACAACCATATCTAGGAAGCGCCAAAATACTTTCAGGAAGAATCTGTCCAAATGCTACTACTACTATAATATCTGGATTTAAAGATTGTATGTGCTTATAAAAAGCTTCATCTGTCCTTATTTTTTCCGGCTGTAGCACTAGCAAATTATGGCGCAGTGCTACTTCCTTTACAGGTGGCATACTTTCCTTTTTGCCTCTTCCCTTTGGTTTATCAGGCTGGGTTACCACAGCACTGATGCTATGATTGCTATCTATTAACATCTCTAAAGTTGGTACAGCAAAATCTGGCGTACCCATAAAAACTACATTCATCATGTCTCCTCCTTTCTTGCTACATCTACTCTACTTCAACCAAATCGCCTTCCACAATATCAATAAAGAGCTTTCCTTGTAAATGATCAAATTCATGAAGCATGGCGCGTGCCATAAATTCAGTTCCCTCTATTTCAAAAGTATTGCCATGACGATCTTGGGCACGCATTTTCACATAATTAGGCCTTCTAACTGAACCGTATCTTTTAGGTACACTAAGGCACCCCTCTTCTCCAAATTGCTCTCCATCTGTAGCGATAATTTCTGGATTTACGAACTCTATTGGTCCTTCTCCAATGTCCACAATAAATACTCTTTTAAGGACACCAACCTGTGGTGCAGCAATTCCTACTCCTTCAGCTAAATACATGGTTTCTTTCATATCATCTATCAAAGTGCCTAAGTGATCATCAAATTTAGTAACTCCCTTTGATATTTTTCTAAGTACCTCTTCATTCTCAGTCCTAATTGTCCGAATAGCCATAATGACCTCCTTTATTATAATAGGGTTAGGGGATTAACATCCCATTGTATTTTTATATCAGTTAGTTTTTCTTTATTATAAAACTTTTCTAAGCAAAATTTGCCATAAACTAATAATTTTTCTCGCTGTTCACCTAATATCAGTAGTCTCCACCTATATTCATCACCAATTTTACTAATTACTGCGCTAGTTGGTCCAATCACGCGAAAATGACTTTGCCCTCTTTCACTATAGTGCCGATAATATTGACTGAGCAGTTGGGTGACACGAACGACTTCCTTCTCATTTTTTCCTGTCACAAGAAGAGAAAAAATATGACTATAAGGTGGATAAGCTAAAGCACTTCGATTGCTTAGTTCTTGCTGATAAAAAAAGTCCTGCTGATTATTTTTAATTACCTCCATCACCATATGGTCTGGATTATAGGTTTGAATAATCACTTTTCCTTTGTTTTCTCCTCTACCAGCACGTCCCATAGCTTGAGTCAAAAGCTGATAAGTTCTTTCATTGCTTCTAAAATCCTGCATAAACAAAGACATATCCGCTGAAAGTACACCCACAAGCGTCACATCTGGAAAATCATGTCCCTTGGCAATCATTTGTGTACCAATAAGTAATCGAATCTCTTTTTTTCTAAAGGCACTTAATATCTTTTCATGTCCATTTTTGCCTGTCGTCGTATCCATATCCATCCTGGCAACACCATATTCACCAAAACACGAGGCAAGGTAAGCTTCAACTTTTTCAGTACCACTTCCAAAAAAACGGATGTATTTGCTGCCACATTCTGGACATATCGTAGGTACAGGCGCTGTTTTACCACAATAATGGCATTGTAAATTTTCACTAGCTGCATGATAGGTCATAGAAACATCACAGTGGTCACATTTAATCACATAGCCACAGCTTCTACAATTAATAAATGTAGAATGTCCTCTTCGATTCAAAAGCAACATCACTTGCCCATCTGCTTCCAGTGCAGCTTTAATCTCCTCATAAAGGCGCCCACTTAACACCGTATTATTGCCGCGTTGCATCTCTAGCCGCATATCTACTATTTCAACCTGCGGTAAGATTGCTTCACCAATACGATTTTTAAGACAGATTAAGTCATACCCTCCTGTTTTAGCAGCATAATAGCTTTCTAAACTAGGGGTAGCTGTGGCTAATAATACCACGCCATTATTTTGCTGCATCAACCACTTGGCAACATCCACTGCATGATACTTAGGTGCCACTTCTGACTTATAGCTCACTTCATGCTCTTCATCCACAACAATAAGACGAAGGTTAGGAAGGGGCATAAAAATCGCACTTCTTGGACCAATAATAATGGACACTTCACCTGCTTTAGCCTTCATGTATAGCCGCTGTCTTTCTTTAGCACTCATCCGGCTATGACTTAAGGCGACCCGCTCTCCAAATCGCTCTTTAAAACGGGATAAAGTCTGCTGCGTAAGGGCAATCTCTGGTACCAAGACAAGGACACTGCCCCCTTCTTGTAAAACTTCTCTAATAGTATGCAAAAACACTTCTGTTTTTCCACTTCCAGTAACTCCCTCTAGTAAAACCGTACGATAAGCCCTTTCTTTTAATAAAGCCTTCAAGTAATCCACAGCATATTGCTGTTCTTCATATAAGCTTTTAAAGGGTTCCTCTGAAATAGACTGCTCTAACAGATGAATTTCTTCTTCTTTTATTTCAACACACTGATTTTTTTCTAGGGTCTTAAGAGAAGAAAGACTCACCTTTTCATTTTGAGAGAGCTGTTTATAGCTTACCTTGGTATACTTCTTAAGATAATCTATAATCCATAGCTGCTTATCAAAACCCCTTTTGTGTATATGCGCATCACAATATAACCTAAGATGGTCGGTATCTTGGGTTAAAGAAATCATTCTTTCTAGCTTAGATTCTCTTGCAATAGGGGCATCCTTTAAGCCTGGCGGGATGACCACATCAATTGCAGCTGCATAACTGGTGGCATAATAATCTACAATGAACTTCACTAAACCTAGTTGATAAGATGATAACAAAGGTTCTTCATCTATTCGTATGCTCAACTTTTTTAGGCGATAAGTACTTTTTGGCACTTCATTCATCAGCTCAATCACATATCCCACTTGAAGGTGATTGTTTTTACCAAAAGGAACCTTAACCCGCTCTCCCACCTGTATATAGGGGGCAATCTCAGGCGATACCTCATAGGTAAAGGGACGATCAATTTCACTCACTGTAGCAAATTGAATGATTACTTGTGCGTAGCAAGGCATATTTATTCACCTCTTCCTTAAATAGGCGTTGATGCTAAGAAGCCTGCTAGCTAAAGCCAGCAGACTTCAATAGGCCTCCTTTTAGTTTGTTGTTTCAGTTTCTTCTTCTACAGGAGGATGATATTCTCGCATACGAATGCTACCCTCATAGATTTCATCTACTGCAATGGAAATAGGCTTTTGATTTTTTAATAATTCATTTAACTGGGCTGCCTCTTTCATCTTCATTAAGTCAAAGTTTTTTTCTCCAGTTTTATCCGCTTCCTTTGTAGCAGCTGCCTGTTCATTAATGATATCAATGATGTACCTTGCTCTTTTTGAAGCAGCAACAACAATAGAATAGCGACTTGTAAGCTTTGAAGTACCTTCCTTATTTAGTTTTTGCATGATTTGCGTATAAGATGGTTGTAACATAATTCTTCCTCCTAATTATGGATAACATTTTCTATTTCTTCATGATAGCGACTGCTTTTTAGTTTCTCAGCTTGAACAATACTTTCTATCTTTTGAACAGCAAGGTCCAAACGATCATTCATGACAATATAATCATAAGTCGTATAAAGACTTAACTCCTCCCTTGCCCGCTTTAATCTTTGCGAAATAACGTCGCTAGACTCAGTGTTTCTTCCTACCAAACGATTTTCAAGTTCAGTTAAAGAGGGGGGAATCACAAAAATAAAGATGGCGTCTTTATAAATTTCTTTAATCTGAGCTGCTCCTTGTACTTCAATTTCTAGTATAACATCTTTTCCCTTTTTTACACCCTCTTCGATGAAAGCTTTGGGTGTCCCATAATAGTTTTCGCAAAAACAAGCATATTCTAATAGCTGATTTTGGGCAATCATCTCTTCAAACTGTTCTTTTGTCTTAAAGAAATAGTGTACACCTTCCTCTTCACCTTGTCTAGGCGAACGTGTGGTGGCAGAAATAGAAAGCAAAAATTGTTCGTTTTTTATAAGTTCTTTTACAATCGTCCCTTTACCTGAACCTGAAGGCCCAGATAGAACGATTTTTAATCCGTCTTTCATAACCTACTCCTTATTCTTTTGTACTCATCAATCGACTTGCCATGGTATCTGGTTGTAGTGCCGACAAAATCACTTGATGATTATCCGTAATAATAACACCTCTGGTTTTTCGCCCTTGGGTGGCATCAATCAGCTGGGATTTTTCCCTTGCCTCACCAATAAGCCTTTTGATGGGTGCTGATTCAGCTGTAACAATGGCAACAATGCGTTCAACAGCAACAATATTTCCATATCCAATATTGATAAATTGATTCATCAGTTCACCTACTCCAAATTTTGAACTTGTTCTCTTATTTTTTCAATTTCTGTCTTAAGCAATACGACAACCTGAGTGATTTCATAGTCGTTTGCCTTGGAACCAATGGTATTTGTTTCGCGATTCATTTCTTGCATTAAAAAATCAAGCTTACGTCCTACGACACCACCTATTTTAATGATATTCTCCAGCTGTAAAAAATGGCTTTGAAGTCTAATGATTTCCTCATCAATGGCACATTTATCTGCAAACAAGGCCACCTCTGTAGCTAATCTAGCTTCATCTAAGGGTACTTCTTCTCCTAAAAGCTGATTAAGTCTTGCTTGCAATTTTTCCTTGTAGCTTATATC
>JAEXBC010000284.1 GCA_023457875.1 Bacillota bacterium
CCTCCATAAAGATCTGTTAAAATATCCTTCACCGAAGAATGAAAATCAGGCTGTTTATAACCATATTTAATTGCGTCAGCTTGCGTGTTATAATATAATTGAGTTTGCCCCACATTTGAATTGCTCACAGCAGAAACTAACCAAACAAAAGGTAGCCTACCGACAAACACGCCAGTACCGCCACGCACAACATACTTTCTCTCTCCAGTAATATCCCAATTAAATCCTACTCGAGGAGAAACAGTTATTTTTTTACCAGGCAATTGATCTGTTGAATAGCTATTGCCACCAAAATCTAATTTGGCAAAAGCAGCATTGTAATTATTATCTAATGAAGGATAATATGGTAATTCAAATCTAACACCAGCTGTAATCTTAAAATTAGGAGTAAGATTCATTTGATCTTGTACATAGGCAGAATATTGCTGATATTTAAGTTTTGCTTGAAATTGAGATAAATCTGCCGAATTAGAATGAGTAATACCAAATGCAGAAGGTTTCTCTCCGTTTACAAAATCAGACCAAGATGAAAAGACATAGTAACCATTTCCAGCTTGCATGAAGCCATTTACAGCATCATTTGATTCATATTGAAGACCGGCCAAAAAACTATGATTTCCCCAACTCCAGTTTAATTCATCAGTTACTACGTAGGTCGAAACTTCACGTAAATTACCAGCAGTAAATGGATCTGGTCCAAAAGAAGCATAAGAAGCGCCGTCTTGTAAGATATCAACAGTAGGAAACTCACCACCTTCATAAGAACGAGGTTCATCTTGATATGAATACGCGAATCTAAGCATATTGTTTAATTTACCTCCAAGCAAACGCGAATTCCACTCGCCAGCTACTGAAGTAAAGTTTCGTTCTTGATAATATCTGGAACTTTCAAAATACATTGAATAATTAGAAGTACGACCATATCCCTTGCTAATTCCTTTATTTGAATCTCCTGGATAAATAGAGTTCGCTGTAAGCGGAGAAACAGAGCTACTTGGACTATTTGAATCTTTTGTGCGAGTTTTAGAGAATCTAAAACTTAACTTATTACTTTCATTTATATTCCAATCAAGACGACCTAAAAGACGAAATGCTGGAGTATCAATAGAGTAACCTGTATATCTTCCAGGATTATAACCATATTTTGTGTTCAAAAAAGTTTTCATCGTTTCTACATCATTCAAAAGAGGTCTGACAACGTTATTTGTGCCAAAAGATTCAGAAGTAGAATTACGAAGAGTATATGAAGGACCTGCTGTTATATTATCCTCATATTCTCCGTTGACAAAGAAAAATAGTTTATCTTTAATAATGGGTCCTCCTACGCTTGCACCATAAGTATTGTATTGACTTTTTGAACGGGTTAGTTTATAATCATCAACTTTACGTCCTTTCAATTTTTCATTATTAAGAAATGAATATACAGTACCTTTAAATTCATTATCCCCTGATCGAGTAACTGCATTTATTGCTCCACCAGTAAAACCACTTTGTCTAACATCAAAAGGAGTAACCGACACAGAAATCTGCTCCAAAGCATCTAAAGAAATAGGAGAACCATTTGCCGGTAAGTTTTGGCCAATGCCAAAAGCATTATTAAATGCAGCACCGTCAACAGTAACATAAGATTGACGATAATTACCACCTCCTACAGCAAAACCATTTGACGTAGTGTTCGATTGAGGTGACAACCTCATTATATCATTCATACTACGACTTACAGTAGGTACAGAGGCAATTGCTTCTTTCCCTATATTTGTAATAGCACCTGCTCTATCACTCTTCATATTACTAGATGCGGAAGCCACTACTACAACTTCATTTAAAATCTCAGATGATTCTTTCAACGAAACATTTAAGACATAATTTTCTCCCAACCGCAAATTAACATCTTTGTAAATTGCAGTTTGATACCCAACGTAAGATACTTCTAATCTGTATGGACCACCAGTACGCATACCCTGCAAGGTAAAGCGTCCATCTACGTTAGTGACTGTACCATACCTTGTACCAGAAGGTTCATGGATGGCTTGAATTGTAGCACCAATAACTGATTCACCACTGGCAACAACCTTTCCACTCATACCGGATGTGGTTACCTGTGCGTTAAGCAACGATGCTAACACAACCATAAAGGCTGAAAATAACATTCTTTTTAACATACAATGAAATGATTTAATGATAAAATTAGAAATTACATACTTATATAAATGCAAAATTATAAAAAAAAGTTCAAATTACACAAAAAAGAAAGGATATAAGATATTACAATTCGATTAAAAAAATGAAGAGAAATAAGTCAGAAAGAAAAAAAGGCATATCTATATACATAACGTAATATAAAAATGCCTTTTCCGATCAAATAGAAAGTTCAAGATACGTTCATTTAATCTTGCATCAGTTTCCGATATCTAACGCGTTTGGGTTCTTCGTTGCCAAGACGTTTCATTTTATTCTCTTCGTATTCCGAATAAGACCCCTCTAAATAGAAGACATTGGAGTCTCCTTCGAAGGCCAGAATGTGGGTACAAATAC
>JAEXBC010000285.1 GCA_023457875.1 Bacillota bacterium
AATTATCCACTCAGATTTTAATGAAGGAAGCGATTCTTCGTGGAATTAAGGTAGAGGTATTAGACCGTTTTGACAATTTTGTGGCCTTTAAGCAAGATGAGCATATTGAATATGTGAAGCAGGCAACAAAAACATCAAAGGATAGCTATATGACCATGTTGATGATGGAAAATAAGACAGTGACCAAAAAGATCCTGGAGCGTCATCATATTTGTGTACCAAGTGGCATTGAAGTATTTAAGGGACAAAGCCTAGAGCTTGCAGCCTTGCAATATGAAAATAAGGCGATCGTCGTTAAGCCCAAGTCCACTAATTTTGGCACTGGAATTAGCATTTTTCCTCAAGGTGCTAGCAAAGAAGATATCTTTAAGGCACTGGAGATTGGCTTTAACTATGATGATACTGTTTTGATAGAGGAATTTGCAAAAGGGAAGGAATATCGCTTCCTAGTGATTGGGGACGAGGTTGCAGGTATTTTGCATAGGGTGCCTGCTAATGTAACAGGAGATGGGACAAGAAGTATCCGTGAATTAGTGGCACTTAAGAATCAGGACCCTTTAAGGGGAAAAGGTTACAAATCACCACTGGAGAAAATTAATTTAGATGTAAGCAGCGAGCTTTTCCTAAAGCAAAGTGGGCTATGTTTTGACACAGTACCAAAGGCTAATGAGGTGGTTTATTTAAGAGAAAACTCAAATATCAGCACTGGTGGAGACAGCATTGATTATACAGATGAAATCCCACAGCGTTTTAAAGAGATTGCAGTAAAAGCCGCAAAGGCGGTAGGGGCTAAATTCTGTGGGGTGGATATGATGCTAGAGGATTATCAAAATCCAGATAGTGCCTATGCCATTATTGAGCTAAATTTTAATCCTGCGATTCATATTCATTCATATCCTTATAAGGGAACTGAACGTCCTATTGCAGAAAAAGTATTGAAAGTCCTTGGTTTTTAAGAAATGTTAATTTTTAATTTTCATTATTTTTATTTGATTTGTTGTTCTAGAAATGTTAGACTCTATCAAAATAGTTTACTTTCCTGTTTTGATAGAGCAGGAGGATAGTCCATAAAGGGGGAGAACAATGAAATATTATGTAGTAGATGCTTTTAGCGAACAAATCTTTGGAGGCAATCCAGCAGGTGTATGCATTATGGAGGAATGGTTAAGTGAATCATTAATGCAAAAGATTGCTTCTGAAAACAATCTAGCGGAAACAGCCTTTGTGGTAAAGAAAGGGGAAGGCTTTCAGATTAGATGGTTTACCCCTGAGTGTGAAATCGATTTATGTGGACATGCTACACTGGCAAGCGCCTATATTCTCAATCGCTTTGTAGAACCTAAGCTTCAAAACATTTGTTTTAATAGTAAAAGTGGCATTTTAACAGTAACGGTGAAGGAAGATGTGCTGACGATGGATTTCCCATCTAGAATGCCAAATAAATTAGAGCAGTATGAAGATATAGAAGCCTTGCTAGGTGTAAAGATAAAGGAAGCCTATTTATTAAGAGATTTGATGGTAGTGGTAGAAAATGAAGAAGTGGTGAGAAACTTTGTGCCTGAGTTTGAAAAGATCAAGAAGATCCAGAAAGGTGACGGGGTGATCATTACTGCAAAGGGAGATGAATGTGACTTTGTATCCCGCTTTTTTTACCCAACAGGTGGTATCAATGAAGACCCAGTTACAGGCTCCGCCCATTGCAACCTCATTCCTTACTGGGCAGAAAAACTTGGTAAAACAAAGATGAACGCCAAACAGCTTTCTAAAAGAGGCGGAAAATTATACTGCGAATTTGAAGGGGAAAGAGTGAAGATTAGCGGAAGGGCGTCTTTATATATGGTAGGAGAAATCTTTATTTAGTCTGCTTGAAAACGTTAAATAAGATACCTTCATTATTAAAGTGAAATAGATGAGAGAGGTACAATTTTATTTAATAGGATAGGACAAGGGTGGTTTATGAAAAAGCAACTATTATAATAGGCAATGTCATTTGCCGTTATAATAGTTGCTTTTTTCACACTTTGTACTATCGTTTTTGTCAATTGTATTTTTTCCTTTTTTACATAAGTATGATTTTTGAATTTATGTGACACACTAATGAGGTGAAAGCTCAAGTAAGTATCAATGATACATATAGATGAACACAGTATCTATATGCAAGACTTGGAAGCACCTATGGAATTTTGAAAGGAGAAAAAATATGGCAAAAACAATGATGACCATGGATGGTAATACCGCTGCTAGCTATATAGCCTATGCCTATACAGATGTGGCAGCAATTTATCCTATTACCCCATCTTCACCCATGGCTGAGCAAGTGGATGAATGGGCGGCACAGGGCAGAAAAAATATTTTTGGACAAACTGTTCAAGTAGTAGAAATGCAATCAGAAGCAGGAGCGGCAGGAGCTTTCCATGGTTCACTGCAAGCAGGTGCACTCACCTCTACCTTTACAGCCTCACAGGGCTTACTACTCATGATTCCTAATATGTATAAGGTATCTGGAGAACTTTTGCCTGGTGTGTTTCATGTAAGTGCCCGTGCACTTGCTGCACAAGCCCTAAGTATTTTTGGAGATCACCAAGATGTTATGGCAGCCAGACAAACAGGTTGCGCGATGCTTGTTGAAGGATCTGTTCAAGAAGTAATGGATCTTTCTGCTGTGGCCCATCTGGCAGCTCTTAAGGGAAGAATCCCATTTATTAATTTCTTCGATGGTTTTAGAACCTCACATGAAATTCAAAAGATAGAAGCAATTAGCTATGACGACCTTGCTAAAATGGTGGATCAGGAAGCACTTAAGGCTTTTAGAGAAAATGCCTTTTCTCCTAGTCATCCAGTAATACGTGGTACCGTGCAGGGGCCAGAAATTTATTTCCAAACCAGAGAAGCATCCAATAAATTCTATACTGAATTAATCCCTATCGTACAAATGTATATGAAGGAGATTAGCAACCTAACAGGTAGAAATTATGATTTATTTAATTATGTAGGACCTAGTGATGCCGAATATGTAATTATTGCAATGGGTTCTATTACTGAAACCATTGAAGAAACCATGAAGATTTATAATGAAAAGGGCAAGAAAATAGGACTTGTTAAAGTACATCTTTATAGGCCATTCTCAGTAAAGCATTTCTTAGAGACTATTCCTATGAGCGCTAAAAGGATCTGTGTACTTGACCGTACCAAGGAGCCTGGAGCAATCGGCGAGCCACTTTATCTGGATGTAAGGGCAGCCCTATACGAAAGAGAAAACCCACCAATGGTAATTGGCGGACGTTTTGGCCTTGGTTCTAAAGATACCACACCTACTGAGATTAGTGCGGTCATACAAAACCTACTGAGTGAATCACCAAAGAATTTATTTACTGTGGGAATAGATGATGATGTCACCCATACATCACTTAAGGTAGCAGAACCACTAAAAATACAGGTTCCAGGAATGGTAAGATGCAAATTCTGGGGCTTTGGATCTGATGGTACCGTTGGCGCTAATAAACAAGCCACTAAGATCATTGGAGAGCATACAGATCTTTATGCTCAAGCCTACTTTGACTATGATTCTAAAAAATCTGGTGGCTTAACCATGTCACATCTTCGTTTTGGTAAGGAACCTATTCGTGCGCCTTATCTGATTGATGAGGCAGATTATATTGCATGTCATAATCAATCCTACTTGAATCAATATCCTTTATTAAAGGGACTCAAAAAGGGTGGTACCTTTGTACTCAATTGTACCTGGGATGAAGCTGAGCTAGATGAAAATTTACCAGCCAAAATGAAACGTTATATTGCTGAAAATGATATTGCCTTCTATACGGTTAATGCAGTTCAAATTGCTGCTGACATAGGACTTGGTAATCGTATTAATATGATTATGCAAGCAGCCTTCTTTAAACTAGCCAATGTAATTCCAGAGGAAGATGCTAAAAAGTACCTTAAAGAAGCAGTGGTTAAGGCATATGGTAAAAAGGGTGAGAAGGTCATCAATATGAACTATGCAGCAATTGATCAAGGCTTTAGTTCAACTGTTAAGGTTAAGGTCCCAGAGTCTTGGAAAAATGCGCAAGATGAAGAAAAGCAGCAAGCTGATGAACCTAGCTTCATTACTGATATCTTAAGACCAATGAACCGTCAAGAGGGAGATAGCTTACCTGTTAGTGTGTTTAATGGCATTGAGGATGGTACCATTCCAACAGGTACAGCAGCTTATGAAAAACGTGGTATTGCTATTAACATTCCAGAGTGGATAGAAGAAAATTGTATTCAGTGTAATCAATGTAGTTTTATTTGTCCACATTCCACCATTAGGCCATTCCTATTAGATGCAAAAGAAATGGAGGGTAAACCGAAAGACTTCACAACCATTAAAGCACTTGGAAAGGATATGGGAGAGTTTGGTTATCGTATTCAAGTAGCACCTATGGATTGTACAGGTTGTGGTAACTGTGCGGATGTTTGTCCAGGAAAAGGCCCTGGCAAGAAAGCGTTAGAGATGCAACCTCTTGCAAGTCAGGTAGATATGCAAGTGCCTAACTGGAGTTATGCGATAAGCAAGGTGAGCGAAAAACCAAATCTCATGTCTCCTAATACAGTTAAAGGTAGCCAATTCAGACAACCATTATATGAATTCTCAGGTGCTTGCTCAGGTTGTGGTGAATCAGCTTATATCAAGGTGATCACTCAGCTATTTGGAGATTGCATGATGATTGCCAATGCTACTGGATGCTCTTCTATATGGAGTGCTTCAGCACCAACTTCTTCCTATACTGTAAATGCCGAGGGAAGAGGTCCTTCTTGGGGAAATTCTCTCTTTGAAGACAATGCAGAGTATGGCTTTGGTATGTATCTAGGCGTAAAACAAATAAGAACTAAGATTAAAGAAAATATGGAGCAGCTTATCACGTTAGACATTGGAGAAGAAGTAAAATCTGCCTTTAGTGATTGGATAGCCAATATGGAAAACACCGAGGGCTCTAAAGCTGCTAGTAAAAAGGTAGATGAATTACTTGATCAAGTCGTCATTGCTGATGATAAGGGCAATCAACTTCTTACCGAGATCAAAGAACGTAGGGATTATTTAATCAAGCGTTCAGTATGGATTGTTGGTGGAGATGGTTGGGCATATGATATTGGATATGGTGGCTTAGACCATGTGATGGCATCAGGAGAGAATGTTAACATTCTGGTTTATGATACCGAGATTTACTCTAATACAGGAGGTCAGTCTTCTAAGGCAACACCTGCTGCTGCCATTGCTAAATTCGCAGCTTCAGGAAAGAAAACCCGTAAGAAAGACCTTGGTCGTATGATGATGACCTATGGCAACGCCTATGTTGCGCAAGTAGCTATGGGAGCAGATAAGAATCAATTGATGAAGGCAATTATTGAAGCAGAGAGCTACCCTGGTCCTTCTATTATCATTGCTTATGCACCATGTATTAGCCATGGACTAAGAGAGGGAATGGGACGCACCAGTGCTAACCAAGATCAGGCGGTTAAATGTGGCTACTGGCACTTATATCGCTATAACCCAAGGTTACTTGAAGAAGGCAAGAATCCGTTTATATTAGATTCTAAAGAGCCAAAAGAAAGCTTTAGAGATTTTATTATGGGACAGGTACGTTATTCTGCCCTTGCAAAACAATTCCCACAGCAAGCAGAAGAGCTCTTCGCCCTCACAGAACAATTTGCAAAAGAGCGCTATGACAATTACAAACGCATGGCACAGCAGGTTTATGAATAAATGAGATAAACTAAAGAAAGATGATTGCATACTTTACCTTGCTAAAGGTTGGTTTTTGGCAATCATCTTTTTTTCTCTTTCAACTATTCATTCAATTTGATACAATGAATTTAACTCAATCTTCGTATTTGTTTATGTATAGGTATAATAGGGTGTTTATCATAGGCGTACATAGGTAAATAAAACAGTGGGGATGGGAAATCGTGTCAATAAGGGTTAATAAAAAGGGGGACGTCTAGGAATGGTTATGAGT
Organism: Bacillota bacterium; assembly: GCA_023457875.1. Taxonomy (GTDB): domain Bacteria; phylum Bacillota; class Clostridia; order Lachnospirales; family Cellulosilyticaceae; genus Cellulosilyticum. The sequence goes on from JAEXBC010000285.1 coordinate 6,003, forward strand.
AATTTGTTTAGTGTGATATTATGTTGTTTACTTGTTTTTTCTGATGCAACACCGCAGCAACAAGCATTATTAAAGGATTTAAGTAAAATGAGTACGTGGCAAGTCATTAAGGTGCATTCAAGCGGCACTATGACGATGACAAGTGACGATACGTTTGAAATGTTTCTGTATGGAATGAGTGAGGAGGACTTTTTTAGCGTAGACGAAGAGACGCCTACAACCTCTAAGGTGACTTATGATATAGCAGGATACATTGATTTTACCAATATGCAAGCCTATATAGAAGGTACGATTAAGGACAGTAATAAGCCAAATGAAATGAAAATCAAAATGTATCTTGTGGATGGGTATGTTTATATGCCAA
>JAEXBC010000286.1 GCA_023457875.1 Bacillota bacterium
TAGAAACGCCTGTTTCAGTAGCCTATGCTAATGTGTATAAACTTTTAAATGTTGCTATCAGTGTGTTTGTTATCGTAGCCATTGTTGTTGGTTTATTAGGTCTTTATTTTTCAAAGCGATTTTCAAAACCATTGGTTGCCCTATCTTCAGTAATTAAAATGATTGCAGATGGAGATTTAAAGGACTTTGATATTAAGATTAACTCTAAGGATGAAATAGGTGAGCTTTATCAAAACCTTAAGATCATGACCCAAAAACTAAGGGATCTTGTGGGTAATATTCAAACAGTTGCTTACACCGTAGCATCACATTCAAAGCAATTGGCAGGGACTACGGATGAAACTACCCAGAGCTTGACTCAAGTTGTTACAACTATTAACGAGATGGCTGAAGGAAATAGTAGTCAAGCCTCAATGGTTCAGGAGGCAACCGAAGCGATTACTAGGGTTAATGACATCGTTTCAGAATCAGCTAATAAAACAGAAGTTGCAGCAAACAAAACGAAAGAAGCTTTGCAGCTTGCTATAGAAGGTCAAAAGGCTTTAGAACATCAAAGCCAAAAAATCGAAGAAAACAACAAGTATACCCATGCCGTTGGTACTTCAATTCATCAACTATCTACAATGGCTGATGAGATCCGCAATATCATTGGTGTCATTAAGAGCATTGCAGATCAAACAAATCTTCTTTCTTTGAATGCTTCTATCGAAGCAGCTAGAGCAGGTGAGGCAGGACGTGGCTTTGCTGTTGTAGCTGATGAAATTCGCCAACTGGCTGAGCAATCTGGTAATTCTACTAAGAAAATAGAAGATATTGTGAATAATATTACGGGTAGGGTGAATGAAACTGTTAGCAATATGAACCAGGCTAAAGAGAGCGTTCTGGTTATGGAATCTTCAGCAGAAGATACCAAAGAAAGCTTTTCGAAGATATTTACCTCTATTACAGAGCTTGAGCAAATTTCACATGATGTTTCCACGGCTTTAGAGGAGATTAATATGCGAACCACAGCAGTAACTAATGAGGCTATGAACATATCAGCTGTGGTTGAAGAAGCATCCACGAGTATGGAAGAAATCTCAGCTTCTTCGGAGGAACAGTTGGCTTCAATAGAAATCGTTTCTCAGTCAACTGTTGAGTTAGAAAATGTGGCTCAAGATCTTCTCTCCTATGTAAAGAAATTTAAACTTTAAAGGTAAGCTATCCCAGTTACTAAAATAGACTATCATTAATAAAGCTAATGGGGCGATTGAAGGAAAATAACAAGATAAGCTCATTTAGGACAAAAATCCTAAAAGAGCGTATCTTGTTATTTTTTTTGTATAGCCACAAAGTTATTTGTAAGACCCAATGGGCTTATTAATTAAATACTTGATGAATATGCGCCACAAAGATAAGATAGTTGAGTAATATCTTTAAAACTTACAGACAGATTACAGGAAGTAGTGCTAGACTAAAAGCATTACATAAGGAAAGAGGGGACACAAAGTAATGAAGTATATATGGACAGCAGGGGTAACTATTTTATTTGGAATGAGCGTAATGCTAACTGGATGCCAGTCTACCGCAGGGGAGAAAAAGCAAGTAACTATGGGACGCTATTTGGAGGAAAGAATACAGTTTGAGGGGGTTACGGATGAAGAGACACTAAGGATTTCTTTTTTTGAAAATAAGGAGGGGAATGTAGAGGCACTTGGGGAGATTTACGATACGGAAGGAAAAATGACTTGTAAATTCTATGCTCCCTCAGAGGATAATTTATGGAGACAAACAGATGAAGCATTAAGTAGGGCAATTGCTAGTAAGGATTTGGATTGTATGTTTGGCATCAAGAAAGATAAAAAAACCGGTGAATTGTATCTGATGGGTGGAAATGAAAGGGTAGATGAAGCTAAAAGTGAAAATGAAAGTATAGAGGATTGGTATCATTTTACGCCTTATGTAGCACGCATTAAAGAAGATAGCACTTTAGAAGAGGTGGCTATCGAATGGAAAGATACCAATGACCTTAGTTCGGATTTTATAATTGAACAGGATTATTTATTTATTTATCTATATGATGTAAATGTTGTACAGCAATATGATTTAAAAACAGGAAAATTTGTCAAAGAGCTAGGGGAAAATATTTGTGAGTTTACTATTCTTAAAGATAAGATGTATGCCTTTAATTGGGCAGAAGGAAGGCCGCTAGAGCGTTATGATATCAAGACAGGCAAATTATTAAGCAGTATGCAGACAATAGGAGAAAACCAAAGCAATGATATGATGCCCACAGAGGATGAAAAAGGCATATATATCATCAACCAGGAAGGAATCTACTACTTAGCAGAAAATGAAGAAATTCCAGAAAGGGTATTAGATGGCAATCGATATACATTCTCAACACCTCAAAATGCAATCATGGATGTCTGTATGTCTAAGGGCATGTTTTATATGAGGCTGTTGGTTGGAGATGGGTATACTTATAGGCAGTATGCGTACCACGATGATATCCCATTAGAACCTGAAAAAACACTAACGGTATTTTCGCTAGAAGACTGCCCTGCATTAAAAAGTGCAGCACAGATTTATATGGAAAAGCATCCAGATGTTTATGTGGCGTTTAATATTATCAATCAAACTTATGAGCCTATGGATACAGAGACACAAAGACAGGCAATTGAAGCGATTAATACTCAGATTTTAGCTGGGGATGTAGCAGATGTCATGCTTCTTGATGGCTTACCTATTGAGTCATACATAGAAAAAGGTATTTTGGGTGATATGAGTAGTATACTTAATGAAATCCAAAAGAATGGAAGCTTCTATGATAACTTGATGCACACCTATCAAGAAAATGACAAAGTTTATGCACTGCCAACGGCGTTTAGCTTATTAAGTGCAGTAGGAGAAAGTGAACTTTTAAAAAAAGGTTTTAGTTTAGAGAAAATGGCAGATTATCAAAGACAACATCCAGAAAAACAGGTATTAGGCAATATGGTACCAGAGGATTTGGTAAAGATGATGAGTAGTTTGTGGTATTCTAGGATAATCGGCTCAGATGGAAAAGTAGATACAAAGCAGCTAACCATCTTCTTAGAAGCAGTAAATACATTAGCACCCATGAAAGAAGGTATGACGGATTGCTATTACGATAACACTTGCTTTCTGGGGACACGAACTTTCCAAGCGATGGATAAAGAAATAAAGGTGATACTGGAAGATGTGACTGATAGCAATGATCTTCAAATAATGATGTATGCAAAAGAGCAATTAGAAAATGGAATGATTGCACCTTGTATAGAAGGGGAGAAAAATTTAATTAACTTACACCAGATCATAGGGATTAGTGCTACAAGTGATAAAAAACAGGAGATTCAAGAATTGCTCTCGATTGTTTTTTCAAATCAAGTATCTGAAAACTATCTTGATGATTTCTCAGTGAAAAAGGAAACAGCTGAAAGTATGATTCTAGGAGAGTATACGCGAAAAGTAGTTGGTTCAAGTGAAACGTATAGCATAAAAGATGTTGGTTCAAGTTTTGGATATGTAAAAGATGATGGGCAGTGGGCATATAAGGATATTCTTAAGTGGTATACCGGGGAGGGCAAATACTATATTGATGTTTTAAAAGATGCTAAAGCATTAAAGCCAGTAGACAACAAAATACTCAGCATTATTCAACAGGAATCCGAAGACTATTTTAAAGGGAATATCAGTGTAGATGAAGCAGCTACACATATTAAAGAAAAACTTGAACTTTACTTAAGTGAACAAAATCCATAAAAAGAAAAGCTGTTTTAGGGTGAAATACTAAGACGGCTTTTCTTTTTATTCTTACAGATAGTTTACAGAATGCCTTAGTAGAATGGAAAAGATAGGAGAAGATGCATATGATGAAATTAAAAAAATGGAAAGGTTTGCTCTTTGTAATGCCTAGTCTTGTTGGTGTGATACTTTTTTATATTTACCCTTTTATATCCAGCCTAAAGTATTGCTTTACTACAGGTGTTGTAGATAGAAAGTTTGTTGGCTTTTCTAATTTTGCAAGCTTGTTCCACAATGAGGCTTATCAGCTGGCAGCAAAAAATACCTTTTTTATGATGGGACTGGCCGTACCTATAGTGTGTATATTGGCATTGGTAATAGCTTTGCTGATAGAAAAATATTTTCATAGATATCGCTTTTTACAAGGGTGGCTACTTTTGCCACTTGCTATTCCAGCAGCTTCCTTGCTTCTGGTATGGAAAGACTTGTTTAATCAAGGAGGCATTTTAGATACATGCCTGAGGACAAACTGTGATTATTTAAATGGTGATTATACTCCCTTGATTATTATAGGCATGATAGTATGGAAAAACATAGGATATACTGTGCTTTTAATCTTAAGTTCACTTCTTATGCTTCCCAAAGAATATGAAGAGGCAGCTAGATTAGAGGGAGCTAATGAGCTTCAAGTAATCTGTAGAATTAAGCTACCTCAGATTGTAGGGATGTTGTTCTTTACAGTTACAATCTCGCTATTTAATAGCTTTAAGATATCAAAGGAGGTTTATCTTTTAGCAGGAGAATATCCTCATAAAAGTATTTACTTATTGCAGCATTATATGAGCAACAACTTCTTTAATTTGAACTATGAGATGCTGACTACAGCCGCCTTTATGCTTTATATGGTTATTTTTATAGTACTCTTTGTTGGCACTAAATGGCAGCAGCATTACGTGGAGCAATATATATAGGAGGAAAATAAAGTGGTTAAAAAAATAGCGTCTTTAATAGCAATAGGTATTTTGATAAGTAGTGCGCTACTTCCCATTCTTTATATTGTGCTGCATTCCTTAAAGGGAGAGGAGCTTATTATTTCACTTTATTCAGGAAAGGTGCCGCACACTATTTGGCAGAAGGTACTGATTAAACCCTTTTATGTGAATTTGGATCAATACTATGAGGTGTTTTTTAGAACACCCAAGCTATTGTATCTATTTTGGAACTCCCTCATGGTTGTTGTACCTGTTGTGATTGGCCAAATGAGTCTGGCTTTTTTTGCCGCCTATGGCTTTAGCAAATTAAAATTTCCGGGCTCTGAAACCTTATTTTTTATCTATATTGTGATTATGCTGATGCCTTTTCAGGTGACAATGGTTCCAAACTACATCATGCTGAATAAGCTGAGACTCATAGATACAAAATGGGCTTTGATTCTGCCAGGGGTTTTTAATACCTTTAGCGTTTTTTTCTTAAAGCAGTTTATGGAGGGCATTGATAAATGCTTTTTAGAAGAAGCTAGGCTTTTAGGTGCATCGGAATGGCAGAGTATAAAATATGTGATATTGCCTATGAGTAAGCCAATGCTTATGTCTGTGATTGTGTTTGTTTTTATTGATTATTGGAGCATGGTGGAGCAACCCTTGATTTTTTTGAAAAATGAAGCCCTTTATCCACTCTCTGCATATTTGGGGATTATTAGCGATCATAAGATAGGCATTGGTTTTGCAGGGAGTGTACTCTATATGATTTTGCCTATTAACTTAGCAATTTACGCTAAAGAAGACTTATCAGAGGCGTTTAAGATTACCAGTTTAAAATAGCGCAGAAAGTACATACATTAAAGTCACCTATTCAAAAGCATATATTTAAACTGCATTTTAAATACCAGAGAAAGAAAGGAATAAAAATGGAGCATACCAATTTAAAAAGGAAGAAAATCATTAAGCTAACAGTTGTTTTCCTGATGGTTATTTTAGGCTTCACCGTTTTATCAAAAACCATTTACGAGCTATTGTTGCCACAGGTAACCACTACTAAAGTAAGTGATGGATGTGTTGAAAATACAGTTTTTGCTACAGGGCAGATTGGTCAGGATGCCTTAATGATAAAAAGCAAGAAGGTTGTTGTAAAGACCTATGAAAGTGGTATCATGACAAAATGTTTTGTAGAAGAAGGCCAGAAGGTAGCAAAGGGAGAACCACTATTTACAATCACTTTAGAAGAAGATTATAAGGAACGGGCTCAGGAGGAT
>JAEXBC010000287.1 GCA_023457875.1 Bacillota bacterium
AAAGAGGTTATTCAGTCAGCTGCAGATAATTATGAACCATCTTATATTGCAAGATATGCTGTAGACTTAGCGCAAGCATTTAACAAATTTTACAGTGAGCATCCCATATTAGTTGATGATGAGAAGATAAAACAATCTAGGTTAGCTATTGTTGCTGCAACAAAATATACACTTTCTAATGCTTTAGCTTTATTAGGTATTAGTTCTCCAACCCAAATGTAGATTAAAAGAGATAATCTGACACAGATTATCTCTTTTTTTGACTTAATTTACTTTTTGACTTGTTTTTTTATACATCATTAATTTACATAAGTAGCATTTTGTGTTATTTTGAAGAAAAATGTTTCACGTAAAACGTCAAAATTAATGTTTCACGTGAAACATTTTTGTAGTTTTATAGGGAATACTTATAAAATAAATTAAACATAAGATAATAGGTTTATAAAAAAGCCATGATATGATATACTTGATTTACAAGTAAAAATAACAAGGAGTTATACTATGGGTAAAATTATTGCGGTAGTTAATCAAAAAGGCGGAGTTGGTAAAACCACCACAGTTGTTAACTTATCAGCGGCTCTAGTCGAAATGCAATATAAAGTTCTGATTGTAGATATTGATCCACAAGGAAATGCAACAAGTGGATGTGGCATAATTAAAAATCAATCCCTGTCTACGATTTATGATGTATTAGTAAATGAAATGAATATAAAAGATATAATACAAAAGGCACAACATGAAAATATCGATGTTTTGCCATCAAATATGAACCTTGCAGGAACTGAAGTAGAGTTAGTGGGTAAGAAACAACGAGAATTCATACTTAAAAACCACCTTGAAACAATTGCAGAAAACTATGATTACATTTTTATTGATTGCCCACCAGCAGTGAATATACTTACAATTAATGCATTAACAGCTGCTGATTCAGTACTTATACCAATGCAATGCGAATATTATGCATTGGAGGGTTTATCACAACTGGTGCAAACAATTGGCTTGGTAAAAAAGAATACCAATCATGGTTTGGTGCTAGAGGGAATTTTATTTACAATGTATGATAACAGGACAAACTTATCAGCACAGGTTGTAAAAGAAGTTGAAAATCATTTTAGCACTGCAGTATATCATAATAAAATAACAAGGAGTGTTAGATTAAGTGAAGCACCAAGCTTTGGTATGTCATGTATTTGCTATGATCCTAAAGCAAAAGGAACAGAGCAATATAGAGTGTTAGCAAAAGAATTTATAGAAAGGAATAAACGCAAATGAAGCCACAAAGAGGACTAGGTAGAGGACTTAATGCCCTTTTATCAGATGAAACACTTACAATATCTGCTGAAGAAGAAAATACTGTAAAATTAGTGGACATTAATGAAGTTGAACCCAATAACACACAACCAAGAAAGAAATTTAGTGAAGAAGAACTACATGAATTAAGTCAATCTATATTGGAACATGGGATTATTCAACCACTGATCGTTAGAGAGAAAGAGGGCAGGTATGAAATAGTTGCGGGAGAAAGAAGATATCGTGCGGCTAGATTAGCAGGATTAGCTAAACTACCTATTATAATAAAACAATTTTCAGATCAGAATACTTTAGAAGTAGCTCTAGTAGAAAATATACAAAGAGAAGATCTGAATGCAATGGAATTAGCTTGTGCATATAGTTTGCTTATGGAGCAATTCGGATTAACCCAAGAGCAAGTAGCAGATAAGGTGGGTAAAAGTAGAACTGCTGTAACAAATATTATGAGATTGTTGAAGCTGACACCCTATGTACAAGAAAAATTAAGGGAAGACGATATTAGTTATGGTCATGCAAGAGCTCTTTTAGCAGTAAAAGATATAAAATTACAAAAGCAACTAGCAGATATGATTATAGAAAAAGATATGAGTGTAAGAGATATAGAAAAATACATTCAAGGCTTAATGAATAAAAAAGATAAAGTGGACAAAGAGAAAGAACTCTATAATCCATTTTATAGAGAAATACAAGAAGATCTTCAGAAAGTTTTAGGAACTAAGGTATCTATTTCAAAAGGTCCTAAAAAAGGTAAAATAGAAATAGAGTATTATTCTGATGAAGAGCTATCAAGAATTATTCAAATTATCAATTCCGACAAATAGTAAAAGTAAGTAATAAGTAATAATGAAAGAAGATGGGACAGTAATATGGAACAAATAAATAACTTTTTAAATAACAATATACAGTATTTTATGATTGGTCTAATATGCCTAGTGATTGTACTTATTGTGCTTATATGTATCAATACATACAAGCTAAAAAAACTTAGAGTTAGATTAGAAAAATTTATGTCAAAAGAAGATATTGATTTAGAGGAGTTACTTGTACAATATACTAAGAAGCTAGGTGCCCTTTTACAAAATGAAAAGGAAATGCAAACATCTATTCAACATATGGAAAAGACGATAAAAAATTGTGTGCAAAAGGTAGGGGTAGTAAGGTATCAAGCCATTGCTAACATGGGAGCAGATTTATCTTATACCATAGCACTTTTAGATGAGCAAAACGATGGCGTCGTATTAAATGGAATCTATGGAAGAGAAGGGTGCTATACTTACGCTAAACCTGTAAAAGATGGAAAATCCACCTATAATCTTTCTGATGAAGAAATACAAGCAATTAATCAAGCAATCAACAAAAAGGGTATGTAACAACCAATGTCATTTAGTTAAGTGATATTATTTCTAAAAAGGCGTCTATGAATAGTTAAATATTCGTAGATGCCTTTTTTTCTATATCTTAGACTTAACTAAGTGCATATTTTGAACATAACAAACAGAC
>JAEXBC010000288.1 GCA_023457875.1 Bacillota bacterium
TGGAGCTGGCCGACTACATAAATTGGTTCAATAATTTTCGTATCCATAGCTCCTTAGGCTATCTTAGCCCTAAGGAATTTAAGGCATCGAAACTATGATTTTTGTACGAAAAAGTGTTGCCATACCAAGCTCTGAATATGATTGGTATAATGTGACTGTTGATTGCTCTAATTTAGAGGATTTAACCAATGATGAAATAATTTCACTAGATGCTGCCATGAATGTATCAGAAGCGTACATAAATGGTTATACATCGAATGGAAACATGTATCAAGTATATGATTCCTCACGTTCGATATATAAAAACGGAAAAGAATTCTACAATGATTATTGGAATTCGGAAAGTCATAAATCGGTTCAAGAACAAAATAATAGTTCTAGTTATGGATCTTCTTCATACACACAAACCCCTACTGAAAATGAAATGGGTTATGCGTGGGCTGTTGCAGAACGAGAGATTAAAGAAAGGCTTAAAGCACCTTCTACCGCTAAATTTCCAACATATAATCACGCTACTATAAAGAAGAATGGAAATAAGTTTAAAGTAATCGGTTATGTAGATGCAGAAAATTCATTTGGTACAAAATTAAGAGTTAATTTTACTGTGGAATTTGAGAAAACTGGGAGCGAGTATTATAAAGTAATTAGTGCTACGTTAGATGAATAATAGAAATTTCTTGGCAGAAAAAAAGTGAGTTAGCTAGAACGACTTTTCAGAAATTGGGGTTATAATATACATTATTATACATAATAACTGAATATAACTATAAAAGGATGGCTATAAACCATCCTTTTTTCTATCTCATATAGATACTCATATACAATTGATAAACCATCATAGTAAATTAGCTTTCTCTTTCATCTTATCCTTGCTAGGATTGCTATAAAGCAATGTAGTATGAATATTGGAATGTCCTGCTTGATTAGCAACCTCATGTATGCTATAACCGCTTTCAAGCGCATTAGAGCAATAGAAATGCCTTAATGTGTGTGGAGTTATTTTATCCGAATACTTATTAAATATCTGATTTATCCTTGTCCTGTTGATCTTATCGCTTTCCCTGCTGACAAAGAGATATTCAGAATCCGAATTGCGCTCTTTCAAATATTCCTTAATAGCATTGATGATCTTATCATTCAAATAAACTACACGCTGCTTATTACCCTTACCGTCAGCAACTATCAATTCCCTTGATATAAAATCCAGATTTGATGCGATGATATTTAATACTTCACTGATACGCAGTCCGGCATAAGCCATAATAGTGACAATTGCATAGTCTCTAGTGCCTTGATGCGTTAATATGGTTTGTCTGAATTGTTCTATTTCCTGCTTGCTCACAATACTAGGACTAGCATATTGATTCTGTACCTTGATATTATCCTTTTTGGTCAATACAATATCGGATTGTACACCGTTATCAATAAGAAACTGATTATAGTCCATAAGGGCAGAGAGCTTGGCATTAACGGTCTTTGCACTAGCTTTACTGATATTCTTCAAGAATGATATATAATCCAGTATATTGGCTCTGTATAGCCTTGTAGCGGATTCTCCATAGGTTTGAGAGTACCATGCTATATAGTTCTTGATGTGAAGTAGATAAGACTTGATTGTATTGTCCGATTTACCACTATGAATGAGATATTCCCTATAATCTTCAAGCATGTTATACCCTCCATAAATTATGTTTAACTTATTTTAACCGATTATTGATAAGTTATGTTTAACTGGATAGGTATATTATAGCATAAATTGTGGTTGAGTGCAACATAAATTATATTATGTTTAACTCAAAATTGTACTGATAGTCGGCTTAAATATTCTATATAGTTCAACAAAAGAGAAAATGTCATTTTGTATAAATATTCAATAGCTTTTTGGTATTTATGACAACTATTATATAAGTAATTTCTTTCTGTGAAACATTGTAAAGTTTCGTGAAACATTATATAATAATCAACATATGGTTTACATCAAAATTATAGATACATCATATAGTATATTTACCGTAGAATTAAGGAAATAGTAAATACCCACTGTATATATTTGACTTATATAAATATACAGTGGGTACTAATTTTAGAATATTTTAATTTTCTGCTTCAGTATCAAAAAATAAATCTGTTACAGGAACTTTAAGTGCCCTAGCAAGAGCACATAGAGTTTTGATAGTTGGCATACATTGCTCACCTTCAATATAATTAATTGCTGATATGCTAACGCCTGACCTCATAGACAATTGAAGCAAGGTAAGATTTTTCTTATATCTAACTTGACCCACCAACATTTTAATCATATCTACACCTCATTCTAAATTCATTAATGGACTTGTTTTTGTTCCTGCTTTCAATATCTCTCGGTCTTTTAAACCCTCTAAATATCTTTGTGTAATAGAAATATTTTCATGACCCATTAATCTTGACAACGCATAAATATCTAAGCCGTTTTTTAATTGCATTTGCGCAAATGTATGACGTAAAGTGTGAGGACTACAGCGTATATTACTATTAACATTACAGTTGATCCCCGTATCTTTTACTATTTTTTCTATTGCCTCATGTGTCAAAGGTTTTCCATTCTTACTTAAAAATACATTATTGTATTTTATAGTTTTATATTCAAAATAGCTATTTCTTATGGTTTTATATTTGAATAAGCACTTAGAAAGATATGGAGACTTAGGCACAACCCGTTCTTTATTGCCCTTACCATGAATCAAAAAATAATCACTGTGTATTTGCTCATCTGTTAGTGTGATAAGTTCATTCAATCTAATTCCAGTATCAAAAAACATACTTATGATTGCCTTGTTTCTAATACTCAAAAAGTCTCTTCCAGAAAAATAATTGACCATCCTTTTAACTTCGTCATCAGAAAATGTTTGAATAATTACCTTTGGCTCTTTTATATTCTTTATTTTTTCTGTAATCAAAGTAGGGGTATAATCTTCATCCTTTAGATACTTAAAAAAGCATTTAAAGGCTTTAAGTAAGTCATTAATGTATTGTGGTTTTCTGCCCTTCTTTTGCATTATCAAAAGAAATTGTCTGATTTGGTGTGATGTTACATCCTCTATTTTTGTAACATTATGTTCTTGCTCCAAATAATTCAATAGATAACTGATTTGCTTTTGATAGTTACTTGTTGTTTTATCCGACAGTTTCCGACATTCGCAGTTGAATTTGAATTCTTCAGATAAATCTTTTAATAACATAAAAACACCCCTTATTAAAGTACAAAAATACTCTAATAAAGGGTGTTCATTACTCATATTATGATAGCGAATTCGGTACTCACTGTAACACTCACTGGTATTAAACAGTTATCATAACAAATTAAAGTTATTCATAACATGAGCAACCTGTTAAAACTTCAAAAACGTTGCAAACCTGCATTATAAGCAGTTTTTATTTCGCGTCAACTTCCGCCATATGAGCGATGAGCATCAGGACCTTGTTGCTGTAACCCCACTCATTGTCATACCAGGAAACCAGCTTGACAAACTTGTCGGTCAGGGCGATACCGGCCTTTGCGTCAAAGATGGAAGTGTGGGAGTCGGTCAGGAAGTCGGAAGAAACGACCTGGTCTTCCGTATAATCAAGAATGCCCTTCATCTCGTTTTCAGAAGCCTTTTTCACTGCGGCGCAGATTTCCGCGTAGGTAGCCGGTTTTGCCAGGTTAACGGTAAGGTCAACCACGGAAACATCCAGTGTCGGCACACGGAACGACATGCCGGTCAGTTTGCCATTGAGCTCGGGGATTACCTTGCCGACCGCTTTGGCAGCGCCGGTGGAGGAAGGGATGATGTTGCCGGAAGCAGCGCGTCCGCCTCTCCAGTCCTTTTTGGAAGGTCCGTCAACCGTCTTCTGAGTGGCTGTTGTGGAGTGAACGGTCGTCATCAGGCCATCCACAATGCCGAAGTTGTCATGAATGACCTTGGCAAGAGGGGCAAGGCAGTTGGTGGTGCAGGATGCGTTGGAGACGATCGTCATGTCTTTGGTGTATTTGTCGTTGTTAACGCCCATGACGAACATCGGGGCATCATTGGAAGGGGCGGAGATAACAACTTTCTTCGCGCCGGCTTTGAGGTGGGCGGAAGCCTTGTCAATCGTAGTGAATACGCCGGTGGACTCTACAACATAGT
>JAEXBC010000289.1 GCA_023457875.1 Bacillota bacterium
ATAAGTCTTATCAACTTTGATAGCGAAACTCATTTCTACTTTAGAAAGCCTCAATCGGAATTTACACGGGAAGAGTTGGATAAGATCATTAGAAAAGAATAGTGATTTTTACTCTGAAGTCTATGAAACCTTAAAAGTGTCGATGCTGAGTAGTTGCGTTATGCTACTTGCATTGGACGTCTTATTGGAAAAGAACCTTTGGATAAATAGTAAAGTTATTTTATACAATTTAATACTATACAGATTATGGACTTTAAAGATCAAATTAAGCAACTCTGCGATAGGTCAGAGAAACTGAAAGAGAACCTTCAAACTGAAGAGGCAACAAAGAATGCATTAATTATGCCATTTCTACAGGCATTAGGTTACGATGTGTTTAATCCACTGGAGGTTATGCCAGAGTATACATGTGATATTGGAACCAAAAAAGGAGAGAAAATAGATTATGCTATTCTCAAAGATGGGCAACCTATTATTCTGGTTGAGTGTAAGCATTGGAAGCAAGACTTAAACTTATATGATAATCAGTTGCTAAGATACTTTCATGTGTCCAATGCTAAATTTGGGATCTTAACTAATGGTATTATTTATAGATTCTACACAGATCTGGAGACTCCTAACAGAATGGATGAAAAGCCCTTTCTTGAGGTTAACTTTTCTGATTTAAAAAACAATTTAGTAGAAGAGCTCAAGAAGTTCCATAAGGCTTATTTTGATATTGAGAATATTTTGAGTTCAGCGAATGAACTGAAATATACAAGTGAATTGAAAGCTGTTCTAAATAAGGAGTTTACTTCTCCAAGCGTAGAATTTACCAAGCTATTAGCAAAGCAGGTCTATACAGGAACCATAACATCTAAGATATTAGACCAATTTACAATATTAGTAAAGAAATCGATTGCAGGACTGATCAGTGATACGATTTCCGAACGCTTGAAAACTGCCTTAAAAACTGAGACAGCTGAGCAAGAAATAAATGTGTCTAATGAGTCGGCTGTAGATGAAAGTGAACAATTGGCTGACAATAAAATACAGACTACAGATGAAGAGATTGAGGCATATTATATTGTAAAAGCGATTTTAAGACCTCACTTCCCATGCGAAAGAGTTGTGTATCGTGATGCTCAGACTTATTTTGCAATCTTGGCTGATGATAATAATAGAAAACCAATTTGTAGACTTTATTTAAACTCCCCGACTAATTGGCAAATTGCTTTTGTCGGTGATGATAGAAAGGAAACTAAGATTAAAATTCAATCGCTGGATGAGATATACAATTACTCAGACGAAATTATAAAATCTGCCATTAAGTATCTGGAGAATAATAAGGAGTGATTATAAAAGTGCCTCTATTATTCGCTGTATTATTGTTTATTCTTGTGATAAGAGCAAGAATAAACAATAATTGGTTATCTTTAAATTGATCGGATAACGAAAGTGTATCATTGAAATATAAATATCTGCATACTGCGGTTTGATACTGCAGCAAATATATATTATGTATTTGGTCTGAACAGATTCGACCTCGATATTGCCCCGCATAGAGGATAGTCTTCGATGTTGAGGCAAGATTGTTGTTGCCGATATAATCGATTTAGGCTATTCTAAAGATGGCAGTTTGGATGCACTAATCGGAAAAGAATAGTCGTATCTTGACTCTACTACAACTGCCTTTGGTGCTAGCCACTTGCTATATGGCTTCTGGACAAGAAGCCTTGAATAATCGTTTTCTTCAATAAGATAAAGAAGAAGCCTCTTATATTGTCGCAAGTCTTTTTCTTTTTATACCCACCCGATATTGGATGATCCCATAGTAAGCCCTCATCTTCTCACGTTTATTAAGTCCTTTTGATTTTAAAAAGAGACTGTATGGTCTTGTCCAAAAGAATACTTGTTTTGGTATGCATCTGGCAAACATCTAAATAGTTGAATTATTAGTAGCTAATTGCTTAGACGAGGTAGACACATGTTCCGAAGTAGGGTAAAAAACATGCCTCAACTTGAAAAAAACATGCTTCATCCCGCAATAGCAACCTGAACCGTACTTTTGTTGCTGTTAAAAATTTAATGTCTAATTAAAAAAGAACGTGTATGCGAACTGTTTGGACAAGGTTCCCGGTGGTTTGATTTGAGACGTACACAAAAACTAGTCGAATATAACAACCTCTATAATCCTCGTTTGAAGGGATTTGCCCAACAAGCTATCGGACAGAAGTTGCTGCGACCTATTCCTCAGGCAGCTATAGATGCGAATAAGTTGCTGACTGCTGCTGATCAGAACCCGGGCTATTAATGAATAGAGTCTAATTCTTTGACTATAAATAAAACTTGATTCCCAACTGTATCGAATGAGAGTTGCCAACCGTAGCAGTTAGCGACTCTCAACTGCTACGGTTCATTCGTTCAAATTGCAGGAGTTAGAGAAAGCGGTCTTGGCATTTCAGCAAGTAGGTAGATGATTACTTATTGCGTTGTAAATAGCAAGGGTAATCTGACTAGAACAATTAAAAAACAATCTATAAATAAACAATGATATGCATTTACGTTCATACTTATTAATCATCACTTTGATATGCTGCCAGCTCCTTTTGGGGAACAGTTTCGTTTGGTATAACGGAAAGCAGGCAATAACTTATGCTGTATCCGAGTCAACTTCTCCCGTTGTCGGTGTCGCACTGGGTATGTTTTGCTCTGATATGGAACAGGTTACGGGCATGCAACCTCAGCAGACTGCTGAGAAAGAAGCTACGATCCGTATCATTCAGCTAGATATGGCTGCTCTCTCCCAGAAAGAAAAGCAAGAATTGCAGCGTTTGGGAATCCCCATTGATAGCATCTCTGCGAAGAAAGACGCCTTTTTTATCTCCGTGTTGGGACGGGCGTCAAAGAAACAACTATTCATTGTTGGAAGTAACGGGCGCGGAGCTGCTTATGGTATTCTTGAACTATCCCGTAAGGCAGGTGTCTCCCCTT
>JAEXBC010000290.1 GCA_023457875.1 Bacillota bacterium
TGGAGAAAACTTCCTTTATGATTTTCCTCACAAACCAATGGTGGGGGATGCTGAGCATAAGGGCAGCATTAAGCATCCATACTTTCTGTGGGAAACCGCAATGAGTTTCCGGATCTAAAGCAAAGCAACATTCCTGTCCTTGGATTAGAGGAGTTATTGGCTTCATGGACTGGAAATCAAAGTCTACATACATACCACCTATTTGCTCCATGATAAAGTATCTAACAGAATCCCAACGTTGCATGTTGTGTGGGAAAGCTAGGAATTGGTCATAATATTCCGGGTAGTTTTTCAAAACGAATTCATTGATTCGTTTGTCATCCCAAAATTCATACTGCCAGTCAGGATAGTCTCTTCTCCAAGTTTCACTCAATATCTGATAGCTTTTTGGTAGCTCTTTTTCTCCTCCCCATATCTGGTGGATAATTTTCGGTATTTTATTCATAATCAATTATTAAATAGAGGTTGTGTAAATTAGTTTGTTGTAAAGTAGATATTCCAGTTTTTCTTTTATTTGCTTTTCTATCACTTTATAGTCTTTTGCTATCCTTGATCGAAAATAGGGGTATATCTTCTTTTGTATGGATTCAATACTATTTGCATATTTTAAGGTAATCAAGATGTTATAACTTAAATCATCGATAAGAACTTCTTGAAAACCATTGTTGAGCAAGGAGGGAATAAGTGCTATATCTGATTGAATCAATTCTTCTGTGTTTCTTTTTTCGTAGATTGATAAATAAGGGTTTCTTTTTATAATCACTGATTGCCTCTTTTCATCAGTCCATTTAGCATACTCAAGATAGTCTGATGATTTTCTTTCCAGGTCGAACAAAATATGATTGGGAATTTTTCTCCACTTTCTTTGAAGCTTATATGCATATTCTGAGTACGAAATTGGATAGGTCTCTTTTTTCTTCTGATGTTGAAAGCGCTTATGCTTTTCCGGGAATAATTTAATAATCCGTTGATAGTATTCAGGATACTTTTTCAGTAGAGTCCGGCTAAGCAATTCACAGGTTTGTTTTCTTTTCTTATGACCTCCAATGATGTGCATCAGCGTATAGTTCTTATAGGAATAGAAATCACAAAAATCAAGGTGCGAATAACCATTATCATTGATTTCTTGTTTTAAAATCGTTGTAACCTTTTTGTTCTTTTCAGATGCTAGAGCATGAAATAGGATTTGTTCAAATAAGATGTTATGACTAGAGTAGTTTAGATGCTTGTGAAGCAGTTGATTCGATTCGACATAGTCGAATACTGCTTGGCAGTAATCTTGAATAAATTCGATATCATTTCCTCCCAGTACGCCTGCATTATAAGAAGGTATCGATTCTTTGTGCAGTTCTTTTTCAAGAAATTCGGGAAACATAATATTTTCATCTTGTATCTTATTTACCATGTTTCTGTAATATGCTGTTCCTTTTTCTTTGTTCTGTGCGATGATGCCTCCTTGTTCTAGTTCTGGATTCAATCTATTTGGTAAGTAAACATCTCCATCTATATGAAGAAAAGGCTTCTTTTGCAATGAATAGGAAAGTATTTTTGAATATGCCCATTGATGTTTGGGACATTTTAGGTCATCATACTGAATAATGACATCAGTATAAGGTAGCTGTAATTGTTCGATAAGAACTTTATACCCGTTTGAGTCCGTATACAGCACTACTTCATTATAATTTTCTCTTAGGCTTAAACAACTCAATGCCCAAGACATTAAATGATATTGTGGTTCGAGCCAACTATAGGAGTTCTTTAAGAGATCTCCCCCTGCACTCCAGAATGTTTGTACTATTCTCATATCTTCTGTTTTTTATTATTCATACATAACCTAATCAGTTTTTTGGGAGTAATTGGTTTCTTCTTTATGAATTAGATTCATAATTTCGCGCATTTTTTCCTGTGGACTGAATATAAGTGATCTTTCTTCTGCCTTGTTTTTATAGTATGTTCTTAGACTTTCATTCGTCATCATCTTTCGTATACCTTGATATAAGGCTTCCGGTGAAGTATCTGTCAATAAACCATATGCACCGTTTCCTAATAATTCTGTCGGTCCGGCAGTGGAGGTTGAGATAATCGGTTTGTGGAGGCAGATTGCTTCAGCTGTGACCAGTGAATAGCCTTCTGCTACTGATGAAGAAATAAAGATGTCAGCAGCCTCTAAATACGGGAAAGGATTTTTATGAAAACCTTTTAACAGAATGTTTTTATGAAGGGAATAAAAGTTGATTAACTGAGTGAGTTTATCTTTTTGATACCCTTCTCCAAGAATCCAGCATTCAAAATCTAACCCCTCATCAAAGAGTCTATTTAATGTGTGAATCAACGCTATATATCCTTTTTGAGGTACTAAGCGCCCAATGGTACATAAAGTCAGCTTATTTTTTGTAACAGGATATTCTGCAGCTTTTTGTCTAATTTCATTTTTATTTATAATATTATAGGTGACGTGCTGCGGAATGTCATTTAGAGCAAAAAGTTTATTAAACTGATTTTTGGCTTGATGAGATACGAATAAAAGTTTATTAAATCTGGAATAACACCATTTTTCTTCTAGATCACTCTTATACACATATTTAGTCCAATGCATACTTAACAGGTCAATGCGTACCCATGCTATTTTTATTGCATTACTATCTCTATATGCTATATATCTTGTTGGATGTCCTTCCATAAAGGCTATTTCAATATCAAAGTTTGTCGAAAGCCTTCCATCGTCTTTTCGTAGTTCGTACCATGTGACATAATCTGGAATATCCTTTAGATATACTCCTTCTTTACGAAGTAGTAACAAGTCTATTTCGTACTGTTCCGGATTCATTCTTTTGAGTATTGATATTAAATTTTTTTCTGCACCGCCGCCCGCTAGTGTTTCCATACAAAATAATATTTTTGTTCTCTTTTTCATGATTGTATTAGTTTTATTCATTAGAAGTAATTCCTTTTGAGGATTATTAGATAATTGGACTATCTGCGTATTAATTGATAACTAAGCCCTATTCCTACAATTATTATTATCCCGAATGCCCATCCGCCAAGTTCTATTTTGACTGATTGCCATTTGGTTAGCTGTTTTTCCGCAGGATAGGGTATCGGGATACTATCAGTTTTAAAAATGGTGTCAGTCTTATGAACTGTAATATTTCGAAATTTATACTTTACTTCAGTTTTATGAATAGTATCGCCTTTTATAAACATATAAATACTATCCTTTTGAAATATGCTATCCCGCTGAGTGATTTCACGAGTTTTATACTCTGTTCGGGTCTTTTCTATTGGAATATATTTGACGCTTTGGCACGATGAGAGTATTATAAGTAGTATCGGCATGTAAATTAAGTATTTCATTCTTCGAACTTTAAATCGTTTATTCGGTTTAACCATCCTTTTCTGAATTTCAAGTTAGCTAAGCGATTGCGGCAAATTTCTTCCACAAAATCAATGCGTGCGTGCTTAATAATTTCAAATAATTCTTCTGGATTCTTTGAATTAATAGCTGATAATGTTTTTGGGCCTACGACTCCATCGGGAATGACACCAATCATATTCTGCGGCCGCTTGATACCGTGTATGCCGGAAGCCCACACCCAATCGACTAAAATATTAGCGACACTTTGAGAGTAAATTGCATCGGCTTTCCACCGATCCCAATACATGGTTTTAAAGATTTCAGTCCAATGTTTATCGGGCATTGTTGCGAGCTTTTCGGGTGTTGTTTTCGAAAGTCCTTTTTTTGTGCAATATGCTTGATAGGTGTAGAGAGTAACTCCTTTATTGGTAGCTCCTCCTAAATCATCAGGATCGTTCACAAAGCCCCCTTCCCATTGTTTGATGAATGGTATTAATTTTAAATGATCAGCCATCTTCTTTCTTTTTTTCTTTGTTTATATATTCGATAATTATAGCAGCTATCTCTGTGGGGGCCATTTTTTGTCTCATAATCTCAGTGATCCATATCGCTATATCACTAACTTGTTTCTTCGATTTCTCTTCGGCTTGTTCTAAAATACTTTTTACTTCAATAATCGCAACAACCATGGCTCCTAGCATTGTGATGAATGGGAAAATCGGTATCTGATAATTATAGTAATTGTCTAAGTACCATATTCCGGATATTTGCATGCAATCTACGACAGTCAATGCAAGGAGCATATTGTAATATCTCGATATTTTATCTACCGTCCGTTTCCAACCTTCGCTGGTAATTCTCTCTTTTCGTTGTTTAGCTTTTCTGACTCCAGCCCAGAAGTCGAAGCCGATAAAAAATAATGGTGTCAGCAGGATCCCAAAAAGCATCCATGCAACTACGAATAGCTCATCAAACTCTTCCATCTTGATTTTGTTAATAGGGAATATTTATGATTTCTAGTTCTTTGCTTAATACTTTGCGTCCGAAAGAAATACGACTTCTTACTGTTCCGACAGGTATATTTAGTAGTAGACTAATTTCGTCGTATGAATACCCCTTTGCATATAATATTACGCATTCCATGCATCTTGTCTTTTTTGTGCACTTTTTGATTGCCGCTAATATTTCATTATAATAGAGGTCATTTGATGTGTTGAATGGTATGCTAATATTGAATACAGACTCATAGCTCACAAATTTGATCAATGCCTTTTTATTATGCATAGTTAAGTATGTGTTTCTTAAGATAGCGACGCACCATGGTTTTAGCGGCTTGTCGGCTCTGAATTTGTGTTTGTTCTCTAATATTTTACAGATCGTATCACCTGCTAGGTCTTCGGCATCTTTGAGCGAAGGACAGAACTTCTTCGCTAAATGTAATACCCATGGATAAATTTCTGCAATTTCCTTTTTAAAGCTTGCATCTATATCTCTTGGAACTGAGATACTAGAATCTTTTTCCGCATCCTGACTTCTATCTTTACGCTCATTACTTACTATGGTAGAGCCCGTATAAGAAACGTTTCTAGCTTTTTCCAGGGGGATAAATCTGTTGTTAACAGATGTGTCTTTAATAATTCGATTACATTGTTCATCTAGAATTTCCAGAGTCGATGTTGTATTTCGACCTATTTGGATTTTCGTGTGGTTTGTTAAGTTGTGTTCATTCATAATAAAGTCATTAGTGATTCTATAATACAATTACTAATGACTTGTAAAATAATTCGATTGATGCTGTCTTTTATTGAAAAAAAGACACCTTTTGAATATTAACCAGTTGTTTTAGGTTTTGTAGTTCTTTTGCTGGAATTTTATTTCCCAACGAATTTATTAATCAGGTAAATAAGATATTTATGCGGAAATGAAAAAAAGATCTAGGTATATATACTTCTGCTAAATTTATCTTTGTAGTTATATTGAGGACGAAAGTGTTGAAGTAAATTGTACAGTAATTATTGCATGGTAAGAGGATCATGTGAAGTTATTGAGGAAAGGTCAGTCTGTTTTGTTAAAAATAATACAAAACTTACTAGCTATATAATATATCCCTTCGGCTTTTAGGCTTTGGGGGACAATTTTCCAATAATGTTTTTTCAATCTACGTAAAAAGGTTTGTGTAGATACAAGAACTTGTGGGTATGAAAAATCGCCTCTTATACTTTTTATATTTAAAGTATAAGAGGCGATTTCTATAGGAATGCTTTATTTTACTTGGATACGGATATTACCGCTTTTGACTCCGCTAGCTTTCGCATTCAGAGTCAGTTCACCGGATGCCTCCGTACTCTGTACGATTACAGTCAGCATACCGCTGAATGCATGCATCTTGGGTAGGTGGAATAAATCCAGACAAGTAGGATCACCATTGGTGGCAGCTTTGTACTTACCGGATCCGGTGACGGAGAAGTTAATCAACCGTCCATCGGCAGGACATAGATTGCCGTCTTTATCCACAACTTTCACTGTTACATACGCCAAGTCTTTTCCGTCGGCAGTCAGTTCGTTGTGATTACTGACCAGTTCCAAATGGTGTGGTTTACCGGCTGTGCGGACCTTTTTCTCTGCTACTGCTTTGCCGTCCTTATCGTACGCAACGACTTTCACTTCACCCGGCTCGTAAACAGCGTCCATCCACATCAGGCGATAACGGCTCTTTAACGAACTATTATTTT
Organism: Bacillota bacterium; assembly: GCA_023457875.1. Taxonomy (GTDB): domain Bacteria; phylum Bacillota; class Clostridia; order Lachnospirales; family Cellulosilyticaceae; genus Cellulosilyticum. Next base: position 6,088 of record JAEXBC010000290.1, read on the forward strand.
TACTTTGCTTGCCTTGACTTTTCCCATTGATGAAGAGTTCGGCAGTGGGGTAGTTGGTATATACAAATATGGGCGTCACTTCGCCTTCCCGTCCTGGCCATGTCCAATGAGGAAGAATATGAAGTGTTTCGGCATTCTTATTCCAAATGCTACGGTAAAGATAATAACGGTCCTTAGGTAGGCTGGCTAAGTCGATAATACCAAACATCGAACTATGATTAGGCCATGAATCGGTATCATATGGAGACGGTTCGCCCAGATAGTCGAAGCCGGTCCAAACGAACTGCCCCATTGTCCAGTGATGATCGTCGGCCAACGCAAAGTCTTCATCCGGAATGTTTGA
>JAEXBC010000291.1 GCA_023457875.1 Bacillota bacterium
ATATCATATTCTTCATTGACCTCCGCCATCATCTTGATGGATTCTAGTACATTATAAATAAAATGTGCATTAATCTGATTTTGAAGCGCCTTAATCTCTGTATCTTTAATCAGTCGTTCTTTTTGAATACCTTGTTCCATAAGGCTTGTCATGTGCTCAAGCATGAGATTAATCTGTTTTCCCAAATGCCCAATTTCATCTCGATTCTTTACAGGAACCCGTATACTGAGGTCTCCTTCTCCAATCAAATCTACGACTCCCATAATCTCATACAATCGCTTTAGCATCGCTTTAACACTACCACTAATCAGCAGTATTGCCATGCCAAATCCTAATACTAAATATAAAACAAAAATATTTCTTATTCTTTTAATACTTGCCTCATCATTGTTTAAGGAAACAATCTTTAATAAATAGCCATCTAGTACTTTAATATGCTCATAGGCTACAATAACTTGTTCGCCTGCCAAACGAGTGGTTCTATAGTCGTGTTCTTTACCATCTTCTTTTATAGCACCCAACAAACTATCGATTTCCTTTTCCCATTTTCCACTTGCCTTTGGATCATAATAACACTTACCTTTGTTATCTATAAAGCAGCTCCAATTTTCATCGTTAGAAGCATATAGATCAGGAAACATCAATTCCATTTTAGTAACTACTTCAATAACCCCAATTTCACCATACTCATAGTCTGTGATTCTACTTACAAGGGATACAAGGTGCTCGCTCTGAGTGGTGATGGTTTCGTCAAATAAGGTATCTGTATAATCAAACTGCCATGTACCTGATTCAAAAGTGTTACCCTTCGCCCATTCAAAGTTGCTAAGCCTATCATAATTATACAGAATCGGCATCATCTCAATCGTTCCCTTAGCATTAACATATACCCGTATTTGATATAAATAAGGATTGCTATTCGTTATTTTTTCTAGATAATTGATTTCACTCTTATAAAACTCTAATTTGTCTTTGGTAGCTAACTCTTGGTTTTCTATAAGTGAGATAGCAAAATTAATCAGCTCTTTTGCATTCAAAAAAGTTTGTGTCGACATATTGCACATCTCCACGTTTCTTTGAATCGTACTTTGACTTTTTGCCATATTAACCTTGGTGTCTTCTATTTTTTGCTTGATAAGGTCTTTTTGTATAAAATCAAAAATAATAACAGAAAAAACAACAACGGGGATAGCTAATATCATAATCACAAATAACGTGACCTTTTGATTGAGTTTTACTGATGTAATCCACTCTGATAATTTTTTCATTTTCTCACCTTGGCTATTAATTATTAATAGAGCATTGTATATTTAAGTTTGATTATAACAAAATATAGTTGAAAAACAATGTTATGAAACGTTGCTCTTCAACTATACTTTTATAACTATAGCCCTAACTTCTTCTTATTGTTATTCATTATTTCAGTCTCTTTGTCTTTTAGCCTGCTATTGCCCCACTCTTCACGTTTTTTAACAAAATCGGCTAATATTTTATCAAACTCTTCCTCAGATGATGCAAGTAGTAATTTAGGTAGAACAACGCCCCACTCATTATCAATTTTATTTTTAATATCTGCTTCTTCTGAATCTGCTGGAAGGCTTACAAAGTATTCTGAGGTTGAAACAGTGTATGGATAAGTCCAGCGCTCCATCTGGCCTAATGGTTCTGGTGTTGGTACTGCCCAAGAAAGTGCCATGGCATTATTTTGTAACATCCAATAGCATGCATCTGCACCATATTGCTTATCATAAGCTCCTCGATCGGATTGTAATAAATCTCTTACTTCTTGTTTCATAGTTGGTTTGCCATCTACCATATCCCATGTCTTTCCTTCTACACCTAACCAAATCATATGTTGACCATGTTCACTAATCAAATAAGACATAAGCTCTATCGCACGATCTGGACGTTGACAGTTCTTAGAAATCATGGTTACTGTCCAACCACTAACTCCTGAGTTTGGAAGTCTATACTCATCACCCTTAGAATTCTTTGGTCCATCTACTGCAATATAAATACTGTTAGGATCTTTTTCATACAAGATTTTTTGTTGATTAACTAAATCCGTACGTTGATAGAGCATACAGAAGTATCTGCCTTGAGCTAACTTTTCGTCCATTTGAGCACGTTTATCAATAAATACATCGTCAGTTAAATAGCCTTCCTGTGCTAATTGTCTAAAGGTCTTTAACCATCTAACCATCTCAGGATCTGTATAGCGATCATAGAATTTGCCATCCTTTTCATAAGGAACCGCTAAGAAGTTTGCAAGGAAAGAGTCAAATGAATTACAGCCTATTGTGGTAAATTCATGTGCGCCAATAGGAATAAGTGGCTGTCCATTCACCTCGGGATATTTTTCCTTAGCTGCTTTTACAGCTGCTGAAAATCCTTCAGGAGTTGTCATATCTGGGCTACCAATCGCTTCATAGATATCCTTTCTAACCAAAAATGTTTGATTAGAAGCAATATTATCATATTTTTGACTATCCTCTGGTGTATAAGAAGAGTTAGGATAACCATAAATATGCCCATCTTCTTGTGTATACCAGTTAACACTTGCCTCACTAGTTACCTCAAACCAATATGGATCATACTTGGTGGCTAGCTCATCTAATGGGTATACTAAACCTGCATCAATAATTTGTGGTACCTGTGGTTCATACCAACCTAATGTTACTAAATCTGGCAATGTATCTGATGCGATAAGTGAATTTAGCTTTTCAGCTTCATTGCCTGCTGGAATGATAAATTTGATGTTAATTCCTGTTTCTTCTGTGATGGTTTTAGACACCAAGTTCTCTCCCCAAGGCGTTGTAAACCATGAAAAATGCATATACCATGTTAATTCTACTTTATCATCTGCATGCTGTTGCCAACCTGGTACAACTTCTCCATTATCTCCAGCTTTTTTTGCTGTCTCATCTTGTGTTACCTCTTTACTTGTTACTTCCTTTTCCACAGTAGCGGGTTTACTACCACATCCACCCATGGATAAGATCATCATACTAGATAAACATAATGCTGCTAGTTGTTTATGCTTCATCTTCATATTTCATTTTCCTTTCTTAAATATAATTTATTTATTCTTTAACTGCGCCTAACATAATTCCAGAAACAAAGTATTTCTGAAGAAATGGATAAACACAGCATATAGGAACCGTTGTGACAACCATTGCTGCTAGCTTAATGGAGGTTGACGTTGTATCAGACGTTGAAATGTTAGAAGCCGTTGTCACCATTTGACTAGATTGCACCTGGGCAACTAGGCGATACAAATAAGTCTGTATTGGCTCAAGGTCTACTCTATTTGTCATAAACATCAATCCACCAAAGTAATCATTCCACTGTCCCACTCCAGCAAATAAAGCAATCGTAGCTAGTACTGGTTTAGAAAGGGGGAGGATAATTGTCCTAAAAATGGTCCAATCAGTTGCTCCATCAATTTTTGCTGATTCCTCTAAAGCAGCTGGAATTTCCCTAAAGAAGTTCGCAAAAATAATTAAGTTAAAGAAGTTAAAGGCTGCAGGAAAAATGTATACCCAAAAGTTATTAATGAGTCCCATATTCTTATATAAAATAAATGTGGGTATAAGGCCTCCTGAGAAAAACATCGTAATCGTTCCCACTGCCATGTAGAACTTTTTACCTATCAAGTCACTCTTAGATAAGGGGTAAGCCACCATTGCGGTAAAGAAGACATTAAGAGATGTTCCCAGTACTGTTTTTAGAATGGTAACCTTAAAGGATTGAAGTACCCTACTATCCTCAAATACTTTCATATAATTAGCCAGTGAGAACTTCCGTGGCCACCAATAGATTCCTCCTAATAAGGCATCATTTGCATCATTAAAAGAATTCACAACCACATACCAGATAGGATAAAGGCACAAAAAGCAAATAATAAGCATGAACAATGTATTAACACAGTCGAATACGTCTATCTTTTTAACTTTTTTATTGATCACCTTACCCACCTCCTAATATATAGATCTGCCTAAGAATTTTTTGCTTGTTTTATTTGCAATAAGTAGTAAAATCAGCGCAACAATGGATTTAAATAAACCAACTGCGGTTGCATAAGAATATTTACCCATTGTCATACCCACTTGATAAACATAGGTATCAATTACCTGGCTTCTAGCAATATTAATTTGATTTTTTAGCACCAAAATCTGATCAAAATTAGAATTTAACATATTCGCTACTTGAATAATTAACAAAATCGCAATTGTACCCGTAATACATGGTAATGTAATGGACTTAATCCTTTGAAACTTATTTGCCCCATCTACTATGGCAGCTTCGTACATCTCTTGATCCACACCTGCAATGGCTGCTAAATAAATAATTGCAGACCACCCTAACTCCTTCCAAATATCAGATATAAGGGCAATTCCCCAAAAGTACTTTGGATTTCCCAAATAAGAGATGGGTTCTTTTACAATATGTAATGCTACTAAAAGATCATTGATAATACCATCTTTTGAAAGCCACGTAATCATAATGCCGCCTAAAACTACCCAAGAGAGAAAATGTGGCAAATATGAAATGGTTTGCGTGAGCTTTTTAAATTGAGTTCCTCTAATTTCATTAATCAGAAGGGCAAAAATGATAGGTAATGGGAAACCAATAAATAGCTTTAGTAAACTAATTCCCAGTGTATTGGTCAAAATATCAACGAAGTTGCTATCCTGAATGAATTCTTTAAAATACCTTAGCCCTACCCAAGGTGCCTCAGCAATGGCCTCTGTTATCTTATATTTCTTAAAGGCAATGACTAGGCCTCCCATGGGGATGTAATTAAACACCAGCATCCAAATGATTCCTGGTAGGACCATTAACTGTAGATAACGCTGCTGCCATAATCTCTTTTTAAATACTTGGAATTTCTTATTGCCTTTAGGTATTTCTTTCAAGATTGCTTCTGGCATTTCTTTTGGGATTTCTTCAACCATTTCTTCAGGCATTCTTCTCACACCTTTCATTGTTTCCGTGCTGTTCTATTAATCTCATTATAAAAATTAAATGCAAGGGATATAATGCATCTTTTTTTTATTAAGTGTCATTATTTTAGTTACTGGTAAAAATCAGCTTCCCTATATCTACCTTGTTCCATTCTTTTTGATTGATAGTAATCTTATACTGTTCCTTTGCCTTTTCAAATTCCGCCTTTAACACTTCTTCCTTCTTCTTTTGCACCGCCTCTTCCACAGCTTTCTCATAGGTATCAGATGAGTCATTTTCTAATCTCTGTATAACATAATAGCCTTTACTTGTCTCAAATACAGGGCTTACTTCTCCTACTTTTAACCCTTTGACCTGCTTGGCGATTTCTACTTCTTCACCAAAAGGATGATCCTTTTCATAAAAGGTGATTTCCCCTATTTTATCTTGAGCTTCTCCTTTTTGTAAGGTCACCCTTTCCTCCTGCATCTTAGTATTAATTTTATCTAATTCTTCCCTGTCTAAGCTAACTAGCTGCCCCTTCTCATTTTTAATCTGAGAGGGCATAAAAATATATTTGATCTTATATGACTCACCTTTGCTTCGCTCTATTTCTTTTGCGATTTCCGCCTCATCCACTTGTACCTTCTTCAACTGCTCCTCATAGTATTTTCTTGCCAATAAAACCTTCTGGGTAATTTCTTCTAATTGAAGTTCACTTAATTGTGTTCTTTTGACTTGTTCTTGGCCTATGTTCTGATTCATACTTGTTACAGTCTGCTTCGCTTGTTCTTTCTCCTCTTCACTAAGTACTAATCCTTCTTCCTTAGCTTTGTTGTAGTATATTTGGTACTTAATCACATCCTCCAGAATCTGCCCTCGCGTATTGTCTTTCATACTCACCCCAGCTTCATAATCACTGTCCCAATAGGCATCTTCATTTCCAAAATATGAACTAATTACCTTTCCTTGAAACTCAGCAATCATCACATGGTACATCATCTCATCTAAATAAATCTTCTCTTGGCCAATAGATATAATCTGCTGCTGTCCATAAGTAACTTCTTTGCTCTGACAGCCCGACATGAATAACCCTATTACTAATATAAAACCGAGTACGCCTACTTTTTTTAGCTTCATCTTTTAACGCCTCCAAGTATGTATGATTAACTCTTATATGGAATCCCTCTAAAATATCTTTGAACCTATTTATTGTATCAGTTTTAGTTGCATTGATTAATGACTCTATTTTTAATGGAGTGTCATTTTTTTAGTTTTACTTTATATTCTCACACGCAAAAAGCACCCTCGCGGATGCTTCTATAATTAATCATCTATGCATTTAAATATTAAAGCTAGGTGAATGCTATCAATAATAAATAACTCTATGTTTTATTCATAACTTAAATGCTTCTCAAGAAATGGTACAATATATTTATCCATAGAACCGAATGGTACAATATGTCCACTTTCAAATTCATTAAGTTCATGCTCAATGTTATTTGTCTCTAAAACAGAAGAAAAGAATTTGCAACCATCTGGAATCCATTTAAATGAATCCGTCTTACCATAGTTAATCTGAATACCTTTTAATGGGATATTAAGGGCAATATATTCATTGATTTTACGTTCCCAGTCGCCATAGCCTTTATCCCAATCCTCCATGATTTTATTATCCTCTGGTGTGCCAGTACGTTCTGGAATATTTGCATATTCTTTTTTGGGATCATCATTAGGTGAAAATACCTGACCATAGGAAATCTTTACATAAGGCATACTACCCCATGAATCTATCATAGAATTAATATCCCCATCCGCGTAAATACCAGGACAGAAGACGATAACATCACCAAAAATGTCTGGATGTTTTAGTGCCATATTAATGGCACCATAACCACCCATGGAATACCCAGAAATACATCTTGATTCAGATTTAGCCAGTGTTCTATAAGTACTGTCGACGTGATTTACCACCTCTTGTGTTACAAAATCCTCCCATTTACCAGTAACAGGAGAATTCTCATAGAAGGATCCACCTGTTTTATTGTTGCCATCAAGTACTACCATAATAAACTCCTGTGCCCCAGCTTCAATGGCTTTATCAATATCAAGGCTTGTGTAACTCATAAAATCGCTTGAAATATCACCATAGCCATGAAGGAAGTAAACGACAGGGTATTTTTTATCAGTCGTTTCATATGAAGGTGGAAGATATACATAAATCTGTCTTTTAGGGGATTGCTCTATCATATTATCGGCAATACATTTTGATTCAATCTGATCAACATTAACCCTTCCCTTTGTTGGATCATAAGGTTCTTCCTCTTCTTCTGCTGGTGATACAGTCGCCACATCTTTTGTTGAATCAGTTTCTTGAGCTGGAGTTTGTTCATCTTTAATAGGGGCTTGTTCATCTTTTGCTACTGGCACACTATCTTTAGAACTATTCCCATCTGAATTAGAGCTACAGGCAGTAAGTGAAAAACAGGCAGTAATCATGGATAGCATCGCTAGCTTTCTTATCTTTTTCATCATATCAATAAGTTCTCCTTTATATTTTACAAAATATTTTAAAAGAAAATGAATATTCAAGTTAAATGTTTGAAAGTTTCTTGTTATAATAAATAGTAGTATGTAGTTAAAATGTTAACCCATGATAAATATTCAGCCATCATGTCCCACTAAACAAGACACTTCTAGCAAATGGCTACTTCATAATCATTCCCTCCTTTATTGCTATAGAATAAAGGTACTACTTAAACTATGGTTTAAGTCAACAAAAATAATTATTAAAATTAGGAGAAAAAAATGACAATAGGAGAAATCAGTAAGATAACGGGAATTTCAGAAAGTACACTCCGCTATTATGAGGGAAAGGGACTAATCCGTATTGAAAGGGACGCCAACAACCGCAGAGTCTATACACCTGCAGATGTGAGCTGGATTCAATTTATCCAAAAACTAAAAGATACCGGGATGCTTTTAAGAGATATTCAAAAATACTCAGCTCTGCGTTACTTAGGTGATAGTACCATGCAGGAAAGGTTAGAAATACTAGAAGAACATCAAAAATATGTAAGGCAGCAGAGCCTCAAATGGCAGCAGTATACACAGAATTTAGAGGATAAGATGCTTTATTATAGAACTGAGATCAGCAAGCTAGAAGAACAGCTCCAAAAAGAAGCTTAATAAAGCTTGTATTTATTTGTTTTGCCTTCATGATATTTAACAATAATGACTATCCAGAATAATCATTTATTATGCTACAATGTAAAAAAATTGAAGGAGGATAGTTACATGAAGCTTAAAAAGGTACTCATCTTAAGAAAGGTACTCATCTTAAGTTTAGTTTTATGTATAGTAGGGCTATCGGGATGCGACAATAAGACGCCAGAAAATCCGATACCCCAAAATGAGGAAGTACAACAAGCTAATGTTGATCATATTGAAGTAAAAGAAGAACCAATAGAGGGTGGAGAACAAATTATTGTTCTCAATCAAATAGGTTATTTACCTAATGCCGTGAAAAAGGTGGTTTTTAGAGAAGGTGAAGAGGGAGATTCTTTTAAGGTGGTGGATGTAAATACCGATGAAGTGGTCTATACAGCTACCTTAGATCAAAGACTCTATGCTGCAGCCGATGGGCAGTTTAATGTTATAGGTGAATTCTCTGAACTTACAAAGCCAGGTCAATATAAAATTGTCTCAGACAAATATGGCAGTTCTTATAGCTTTACTATAGGGGAAGATGTCTATGACGAGATTTTTCGCGCCTCGGTTAAATTCTTTTATTATCAGAGATGTGGCGTAGAATTGCCAAAGGAATATGCAGGTGATTGGACACATCCAGCCTGCCATACTGACATGGCAACCATTTATGGCACAGATCAAAAAATAGACGTATCAGGTGGATGGCATGATGCAGGTGACTACGGTCGTTATGTGGTGGCAACCTCAAAGGCGGCTGCCGATTTAATGTTAGCTTATCAAGCTAATCCTGATGCTTTTACCGATGATTTTGACATTCCTGAAAGTGGCAATGGCATCCCAGATGTACTGGATGAAGTGAAGTATCAATTGCAATGGCTTTTAAAGATGCAGGACCCAGCCACTGGTGGGGTATATCATAAAGTGACTCGAGCAAATTTCCCAGCCATTGATGTAATGCCTCAAGGTGAAATAGGGGAATTAATTGTATGCCCAATTTCTACAACAGCTACAGGAGATTTTACAGCTGTAATGGCATTGGGATATGAAATATATAAAGATATTGACCAAGACCTTGCAACCCAGTGCTTAGAAGCTGCAAAACATGCTTGGACTTATCTAGAAAATGCACCCTCCTCTAGCGTTAATAATCCTGAAGGCATTTCAAC
>JAEXBC010000292.1 GCA_023457875.1 Bacillota bacterium
CTTGGAAGAGAATCTTCCCAATCTCCATCTTTCACCCAATGCTCGCGAATAAGGCGAAGCTCAGCAGGTTGAATAAGATGTATATACTCTTGCTTGGGTAAATCAAATACAGAAGCAGGGCGATCGATAAGCATTTTGTTATATTCGATTTCAGTTTGTAAAAGCTCTCGAAGCATTTCTTGGCGGCCCCAAAGATTAAAAGGACCTAAGCCTTGTTTTTTCTTATTATCAGCTGTATTTAGGAAGTACATAGCACCATTCATACGCCAGCGCTGACGATACTTTTCATTTTCACGGATACTATATAGCCAGTTGCGATATTTGAGCAGTGGTTTGAGTTCTTCGTAACCATTTTGTATAAATCCTGTAAGGGATTTATCTTGAACGACCACTGTACAAATCCAACACCCAAAGCGAGATTGACCACAACTAGGCGCATCTACATCACGTTGAATAGGGCATTCAGATTCATCACTTGCATCCCTATATAAACTTAAAAGTACCTTATTATCACCATTCCAAGGGTTTGGGATTTTTGGGTGGTTCAGATAAGTCCAAATGTCAGCTAAAGAAAAGTTTTCAATAGGTGCATAAACATAGGCCTTGGGATTACTGGTATGCATCTTTAGTATCTTACCTTCAATGGTTTTAGCATCAATACTTTGTTGTCTGGATTGACTTTCTGCGCGACGAACACCAAGGACAACGACAACCTCATCATGTTTAGTAGTTTGCTCATCAATAAAGGCATCGATAGGATTGATCTTAAGACGAGCAGTACACCATCTGAACTTTTGGCGTGGGCTAGGATAGCCTTTACCAATTAATAGGGTCCAGAAAGTATCAGCTTCTCTAGGTGTAACTAGATGACTTGAAATGATATCTTCTAGTCCATCACGTTTGGCTGCTTCATTAATACTGTTAAGATTATTAAGAAGGTAGTTAAGGATTAGGGGATTTTCAACCATTGTGTCTGATGAAACAACATAGATCTTTTTTGTACGTCGCTCTTTAGGTAGGTCTTTTATAGCGTTGTAGACAAGTTGTAAGGTGGCAGTTGAATCTTTGCCACCACTATAGCCTAAGATCCAAGGACGTTGATCATTAAGGTAGACTTTTTGAATTTCTTCTTTTTTATTTTGTAGTACTTCTTTTATACCAAATTGTTTAATTAGGCCATCATTCATTGCTTTCCTCCAAGTATGCTTGTTCAATTGACTGTTCTTGTTTGGTTAGGGCTAAGCCTAATCGTGTTTTAATCTTAATGCAAGTTAGGTTAATGCACTTTGTATTTCTTAAAATGCGACCACCTTGTCCAATTACACGGTCATACCACTCAGTTAAGTTATTTCGTTTCCAATCAATAGTGTTTAAGTCTTTAAATATATAAGAAAAATCTTTTAGGTTATTTTGAAGAAGATAATTACCAATGATCCCAAAAGCTTCTAGGACTGTTCCATAAGAGATAATATATTCTTCACGCATCGTATATGGAGTAAGTGATTTATTAAATACGAGTTGCCATTCTTCTATATGATCGGTTAGATAGATCCAATAATCAGTAATAAAACTATCCATAGATGCTTTAAAATTAGGATCTTCATAAGATGAATTAGCAATAATACGTTGGTTTGCTTTATAAAAATTACTGATTGTAAATAGCTTATTTGAGAACTTAGGTAAAGTAGACTTCTCTAGGTCTGTAAATTCATAGAGATGTGGATTATTAAATATAATCTCTTTAGTAAGCGTTGATATAGGATCTCTATGATCGAAGGTAATGCTAATTGATTTTGATACATTAATAGCGTGTTTATTTAAATCTGAAAAAATTTGCTGACTACGTTTTAAGCCTTCATCGATAAACAGAACAATGGAGATCGTTTCGTTTTCTAACGAACTATCTGCTTTAAGTGCTTGATCAAGGGCGTGTTTACGATGCTGTCCATCGTTGATAAGGAGGCGGCTATCCATGTCAATTCGCAGTGTTCCAATAGAATGAAATAGTTCGTCATTAAAAGGAATAAATTCATATTGACCATCCATAGAAGCTGTTAAAGATGAAAAGACGTAATCATTTCTATTTTTAAGGATATAATCCGAAATTTCAGGTATACGTTGCTTATTAAGCGTACGTTGTGAACGAGCCTCAGGGGAGAGGTCTTCGTCATTAAAGATAAATAATTTAGGTAAAACTTTAAGTGGGCACATAATGACAAAATAGTCTCTACCTGCTTGATTTCCCTTTACTGCGGGAAAAGAATAACAAAATGTTAATGACATAATTCACCTCTTTTACGTACGTAATATAAAGTAATTATATGGGCATATTTAGGTTTTTGCAAGTTTATATCCTATTTTAAGGTGTATATTGTATGATATCGTTATATAATGCTATTAAATAAGAGAAGGGATTAAAGAAGATAAAAATCAACTTAATGGAAAGGCAATAACCGAGGCCAAGAAGCACACGGTTATTGCCTTTTTAAGTTATATAGTTTTATTTTAAAAATATTTAAAATAGTGTATAGTTTTATATATATGATATCCAAAGTAAAACAGGAGGATGGAGATGAAAGAAAACAATGAACTTTTAAATCTATTATATGAAGGGCTGCATTTAGAACGTCTTAATCAAGAACTAAGAGAGGATATTATGTCCTATCTAAAAGGGGAAAAAAAGCAGTTTACTTTACCTAAGATGAAGCATAAGATTACATATTATATAACGTATAGGTTGCCAGAGTATTTAAATACAAAAGCGGATGATTTAGCCAAAAGAGGCTATTATGTGACCAGCTTGTTAAATACGCCAGAATTTATTAGTGCGCATGAATATAATAATGAACGTTATGAATTATATCATGAAATAGGTATTGATAAAGATATAGTGATACAAGATGTTTCATCAACAATTGCTAGGTTGTTAAGAACAACGCCATGTAATATCCTAAGCTTTTTACGAACAGAAGTAAGAAATTTTAATGAGGAAGAAAAGTCTTTGCTGAGTTCTCTAATGAAATACTATGGCGAGGAAGTAAAGGCTTATTTTAAAGCTCAGGAGGGCGAAGAGGGAAAAGAAGCAGAAGTCTTGTTAGGTCATGCTTTGTCCATTGTAGTAGGCAGTCAAAAGCCAGAGCAAAGAGAAAGGGCAATTACTAGGTTAGAAGAAGATTTAGTAGGAGTATTACATAAGTTGTATTCTGAGAAGGAATTAGAGACGGCTTGTGAGATTTATTGTCAAAGCAACCTTGTAGCTGGTAAAAGTAAAGCTGGCAAAGTTAGAGGTTTATTCTCAAAGATTATACGAGGGGAATCAGGATTAATAGAAGGACAAGCTAAAGCATTAAAAAAACTGACCTTGGCAATAGGTATGACTTTTTATCAAGAATCTCAAAAGCTTAATGATCTATTAAGACTGCAAATGGGCTTAGTAGGGGGCTATTACAGTGAACAAATGTTTATGAATTTTAGCATTGAAAAGGCCAGCCAAATTTTTAGTGAGTTAATTGAAACCTTGAAGATGCCCACAGCATTTAGGATAAGCTATTATAGTGAAAAGATGTTAAGCATGCCTTTTAGTAAAACGGGAGAGTGGTATGAAGGGAAGCTAAGGAGCCTCTATGAAGAGGATAAGCCTACTTTTAAAGCTACTTTTGAGTTTTTAAAGCAAACCAAGCAAACAGGCGCACTTACCCTACTTGGGCTTCTTAGAAAATATGGAGAGCCGATATCACAGGCAGATATAGCTGACTTAAAAGTCATTTTAATCCATATGGCAAATCAAGAACTTACTAAGTGGCAAAAGAATAAAAACTACCAAGTCTATCAAGGCCCTTTGCTCTTTATGAAGTGTCTGAGGCGGCGAGAGAAGTTTTCAGGAATGTGTTAGTAGATGAAGAGATGGAAAATGTTTTAACCAATTTTGTGGCTGCTTATCCACTTTTTTATACAGAAGTTAAAGGAAACATTTTAGAGGATGCCACAAAGTATTTTGACGTAAAACTATTAATAGAAGCGGCAGTAGAGAGAAATGATCAGTTACCCAAAACAGTACTGTTTGACTTTATTAAACTCCATTTAGAGGAAACTGATGAAATTTTACGCCAAAAAATGGAGGAGGGTAAGGATATAGTTATCAAATATATTACGCTCCTATATACCACCCCTATTGGCATGAAAAACGAGACGCTGGCTCTGGCCTTTAATCATCGCCTAAAATCCGTTATTAACTTTATGGAGGAGTTTGTGAAGGATAGAGAAGAAGAGGTAAGAGGAGAGTTTAAGCATTTAAGGAAGTATAAAAACAAAAATATGCAAGAAGCCTTAGTACGTTTAGAGAAAAAATGGGATGGCCAAAAGTGTGCAGCGCATATTGCCTCCTTAAAAAATATTGAAGAGATAGCCAAATATATTGAGGAAATCTATGATACAAACAATGATAAGTATATTCCTTATCTGAATCAGTTAACCCTTTCAGATGTGAAGGATCAAGAAGGTAGCCGTGTGCCAGCTATAGTGCTTAAGTATTACCTTTCAGAATATATGCTCCTAAAAGAAATCTACGTCATAGAGGCTTGTGAGCAAATCAAAGCTTTTGTAAATACGAAGACATTCAATCAGTTGATACATAGCTTATATAAATTATGGCTACAAGAGGGTGCAGATACAAAGCAAAAAAATGTGGTGCTTCTATATGCCCTCAATGCAGGAGCAGAAGAGATTACAAAACTAAAGAAGCAAATTGACGACTGGACAGAAAGTTCAAGAGGGGCCTTAGCAGCTTTTGCTGTAACGGCTATGGCCATGAATGGTAGTAATCTTGCCCTCATGCTAACAGATGGCATCAGTCGCAAGTACAAGAATAAACAGGTAAAAGGGGCTGCATTAGCTGCAATGGACTATGTAGCAAAGGTAAGAGGGCTGACTAAAGAAGCTCTGGCAGATAGGATTGTACCAACCTTAGGCTTTAATAGGAATCGAGAGATTATATTTAGCTATGGCACAAGAAGCTTTAAAGGGGTATTAACACCTAGCCTTGAAGTATTACTTTATGATGAGAATGGGAAGAAAATAAAGAGCTTACCTAAACCTAATAAAGAAGATGACGCCAATGCAGCGCAGATTGTAGCAGAGACCCTTAAAGGTCTCAAAAAGCAGATTAAAGTGGTGATTACAACCCAAAAATTAAGGCTTTCAAAAGCCATGCTGACAGGAAGACAGTGGCACATGGCGGACTGGAAAAAGCTATTTGTTGAAAATCCTATTATGAATGGCTTTGCCATGAGCCTCATTTGGGGTGAGTGTGATGAAACGGGTAAACTGCGCGGTACCTTTAGATATA
The DNA here is from genome assembly GCA_023457875.1 of Bacillota bacterium. Classification (GTDB taxonomy): domain Bacteria; phylum Bacillota; class Clostridia; order Lachnospirales; family Cellulosilyticaceae; genus Cellulosilyticum. The sequence continues at coordinate 5,345 of JAEXBC010000292.1, forward strand.
TGGAGGATGGCAGCTTTAATACAGTAGACGAAGAGGAGTATAGCTTTAGCGAAGCAGGCGCTATTACCTTGGTGCATCCCATTGAACTCGAACAAGAGACGCTAAGTGCATGGAAGCAACAATTAGAAGATTATGAAGTGGTTCAGTCTATTGAACAGCTGGATTTGCCATGTTATACCTTAACAGAAGAAGAAAAGCAAGCTAAAAGCATTACGCGCTTTATGAATAAAAAGGTTTACTTTGGAACCATTGTTGGCATGATGGATAAATATGATTGGCAAAAGACATCTATTACAGATGGTGGAGGCTATGATGGCTACTACTTTGAAGATGAAGTATCTGGCATAGGGATTAAATTCAATCTAGATATGGTTTATGTAGGGATGGAAGCAACGGAAGTAGTTAAGTTACTAGAGATGCTTTTCTATAAGAAGGGTACGATTCAATATGGTAGCTATTGCTATGATGATGTCACAGATGAAAATAGCATTTTACCTCAAAAAGTACCCGCAAAAGTACTGAGCTTTGCCCTAATGATAGGGCAGCAGATTGCAGAAAAAGAAATATAAGCCTTGGAGGTAAAACAAGTTGAGTAAACAAATTTTAAAGCCAACTATGGAAATGAAATATGCCCAAGAATTGGAGATGCTAAGAAAGCTAGATACAGACAAAAAGCCTGAAAACTGGCTGATGTCTCCTAAGGCAGTAAGAACCTTTATTCTAGGCAGCAGCTCGCCTATAGAATACGAGGGACAAAAAGTTAAGGTGCAAAAGAAGTTTTTTGGAGATGATGCCCTTATTGAAAGAAGCATTGTGACTTTAGCTGGTAATAGAGGACTCATGCTAGTGGGAGACCCAGGAACGGCCAAGACCATGCTAAGCGAACTTTTATCAGCAGCGATATCAGGGGATAGTACCAATACGATTCAAGGGACCGCGGGAACCACTGAAGATATGATTAAGTACTCTTGGAATTATGCCATGCTCTTGTCTATGGGCCCCGTTAAAGAAGCCCTTGTACCAGCTCCCTTATACATAGGAATGAAGGAAGGACGCATCACACGTTTTGAAGAGATTACAAGGACACCTTTGGAGATTCAGGATAGCTTAATTAGTGTCATGAGTGATAAGCTTCTGAATATACCAGAATATGCCGAGGAACCTGTTTTATATGCTCAAAAGGGCTTTAATGTCATCGCTACAGCCAATACAAGGGATAAGGGCATTAATGAGATGAGTAGTGCTCTCAAACGTCGTTTTAATTTTGAAACGGTTCTCCCTGTAGGAAGTGCCAGTATGGAGGCTAAGATTATCAAACAGGAATGTGAGAAGATGTTTGAGGAAAACAAGCTGGCTTT
>JAEXBC010000293.1 GCA_023457875.1 Bacillota bacterium
AGCTTGTTGTGCATAGATAAACCCCTTTTTCGGCTTCAACGTCCTTCAGTCAATTTGAGATTGAAATGCCTCTATTTAGCTTGTTTTTGTGCGTTTATTTTATTTGTATTGACTGCGTTTGGATTCGGAGAGTAGCTACTGTTTATGCAGCAGCCTTTTTGAGTCGATGCTTTGATGGGCTTTTTTAGTGGTATTGGTCTGTTTATATAGGAATTTTGCTTTCGTAGTGTTGATTAAATAAATTACTAAGTTTTGGACTGGATCGTTATTTTGGAGTTTGGTTCTCGCATTTTGATGCGTACTTGTTTTGTGTTTGAAAAATAGTTATTATGTATGGTTTTAATGTTGGTTGTTTTGATGTAATTGTAAACCAACAATTTATAATTGTTGGCCTGCGATTTTAAAAAGTTGGCGTGGAATTTTGAAAAGTTGGTGTAGAATGAGGAGATTGGTGTCAGCGGGGGACGGGTTATTCTTTCATTCGTCTTTATGATATTTTTCGGCATCGGGGTGGTCTTCTATAGCTGTTCCCAATAGCTCAAAGATACAAAAATGAAAGCAACTTACAACTGTATCGGCGAAAGTAATCGGCTCTTCTTCCCGAAGATAAAACAACATAATTAAATCCACTTAACAATCTGATAATTAAGTAAAATTGCAACAATGTTCTTGTGATAATTTTTTTTTGATGCATCTTTAAGTTGTACAAAACATTCTTGAAATGAATTTTCATTATGATATATCAATGAGTAAAAATGCAATAATCCTCAGTTAAGGGAAAAAGTACTTTTTATTATTTTCTTTTCTCCATTGGGGAAAATGAAAACAAAAGCATTATAGCTATTATTGAAAAAGTGATATGTGAATTGAGTTAAACCACCAGATGTGAATAATGAAAAAGTACCATTTTTAATATGATTTCGTTTTTGAATATAGTCCTGTACAAAGGGCCAAGCAGAATAATCCAAAGCATTAGGAATATTTATCTCTCCAAACGCATTTGTAAAACTAGGAGATTGAAATTTGTTTCTAAGTAACGCTCCACATCTTGATGGGGTTTCTAAGACCAGCAATGCACATCTATTATTTGAATATTCAACATATCTTCTCAGGGTGGCATGGATAGACGCCCCAAAAAGAGCAGATAACTGGATTGGGGTATCAATATCTAAAGCATGTTTATTAATTGCTGATATAAATCTATCATGTTGAAATAAGGTAACAGAAGCAAAAAAATTGGCTTCTGCCTCAAATTCTTCATGGGTATCCAATCTTAGGCTTTCATCGTCATCATCTATCACATCAAAGCATTTTTGCTGCCATGGTAACACATTATGTCCAACTTCATGCAGCTTGACAAAATTTTTACGGCTTACTAATTGATTTAAATCAAGATAAACTTTTTTTTCCTTTCGATCCAATAAACCACGAACCTTGTTCAATGCCCTAAGTAGAGCATCTGGAAACTTGGATTTATATTCTTCATGAATTTGTGAGATATCGATGGAAGACGAAACTGTTAAATCAACATATGAGACTATCTTGTCAATAGGGGTTGGGAAGATGTCTAAGCTTTTACTATCCTTTAATATTTCTAATGAAATTTTTTCTATGTCTTTTATAGATTGTATCACACACATTTTACTTCTGCTTTTGACGAATAAATCGAAGATAATCTAATAACGCTTCCTCTTCTTCTCTAGTCAAAGAGGAGTCTGAAGAAAGAGCAACTGTGTTTAATAATTTGTTGGCAGAAGACTTTTTTTCTATTATTCCTGCAGCGGCAAGTAATACATCAAGTTCTACATTATATATATTGGATAGCTTATACAATACATTAGCAGATGGCTTGGCTATTTTATCATTTTCAAGTTGGCTAAGATAAGCATTAGATATGCCTGTTGCTTCTTCTACTTGCCTAAGCGTAAATCGATGTATATCCCTTAGCTCCTTTAATGTACTTCCTAGTGACTTCATAAATGTTGTATTTTTAAGTTGGGACAAAGATAAGAAAAATATTTTAGATAATGAGAATTGCTATGTTTTTGATAATTATATTTAGATTTGCTTGATTAATTTAGATTTTTGATTTATCTTTGCAAAGGTTTTGGGAAGTATTAAAAAAGGCTTCGTACTTTCAGGAATCAGGATAATAATATAGAGGCCTTATTTTGAAGTAATGGAAAAAAATAGTAAGCAGATGCTCGAAGCATCAAATGAAAAAGTCCCTTTAAAATTTATTGTTGAGGGCAAAGAGTATCAAACTTTTAGCCAGTACATCACTGGAGCGAATTTGAAAGAGATTGCAGGTATCCCTTTGGATGCAGAGTTGTTTCTATCTATTAGTAAACCTTATGAAGATGAATTAATTGAAAATGAGAAAACTGTTAATTTGGCAAGGCCAGAAACAGAATACTTCTTTGTGAAAAAGAAACTACATTTTTCTATTAATGGTACTCCTTTTATATGGTATAAGCAATACATTCGTGGTATTCAAATCCGACAATTAGCTAATATATCCGCAGAGGATGAAATCTATCTTGATTTACCAGAAGGTTGGAAGGATGACTTTATTTCGGACGATGAAATTGTGGATTTAGCTCGTCCCGGGGTGGAAAAATTTATCTCCAAATCCCGCCCCCTTTGTTTCGTTATCTATGTAAACAGTAGAGACAAAGAATGGCAAAAGCGTAAAATTACTTATGAAGAGGTTGTTAAACAGGCTTTTCCTAATCCAAATTTTGAAGCTATAGCTTATACCGTAATTTATTCTGGTGGACCAAAACAGAATCCAAGTGGTTCAATGACTAAAGGCGATAATGTATTTGTAACTAACAAAATGAACTTCAATGTCACAGAAACTAATCGCTCATAATAAAGACCTCAAACAGTTAATGGATGAAGGGTATGAAATTGAGGTACGTGATGGATATCTAATTGCACACCACGTACCCTATGTGAATAAGAGTAAAGATGTTAAATATGGCAAATTGATTGTAGCTTTAAATATTAACAATGATACAGTAACTTACCAAAAACATTGTAGCAAACATGTTGTCAATTTTATGGGAGAATATCCATGCAATCAAGATGGCTCTGAAATATCTGCAATCAGGCTTTCATCCCCAAACACGCCGTTGTTTGATGATATTATCATGAACTTCTCATTTTCTAATAAACCGCAAAATGATTACAATGATTACTACGAACAAATAGTCAGATACATAGAGATCATATCTACTCCAGCAGTGTCATTAGATAAAAATGTGACTGCGAAAACATTTAAAGTCATTAACAATGAAGAAAGTTCAGTTTTTCAGTATACAGATTCCAATACAACAAGAGCTAATATTTGGAGTATTAACAATAAATTAAGCAATCAAAAGATAGCAATCATTGGTTTAGGTGGTACTGGTTCATATATTTTGGACTTAATAGCAAAAACTCCTGTACATGAAATACATTTGTATGACGATGACTCTTTTTGTCAGCATAATGCTTTCCGAGCGCCTGGAGCACCTGCTAAAGCCTTTTTTGATGAAACACAAAAAAAGGTAAACTATTTTTCAGATATATATTCCAATATGCATAAAGGAATAAAACCTCATGTAGAAAGAATAACGGAAGATAATATTTATCAGATGTATAACATTTCGTTTGTTTTTGTGTGTATAGATAATGATGCCTCAAGAGCAATGATAGTACAAGCGTTACAGCAAAATAAGGTTCCTTTCATTGATGTTGGAATGGGGGTCCAAACTGTTGATGATTTTCTAATAGGCTCACTTAGAGCAACTTTAGTTACTCCAGAGAAGAATGATCATATTACTAGACGAATACCGATAGGCAATAATGAAGACAATGAATATGCTACTAATATTCAGATTGCAGATTTGAATGCGCTCAATGCGAATATTGCCGTGATAGAATGGAAAAAATATAGCGGTTTTTATCATGCTATCAAACGATTCCATAATTTCACTTATAGTACTAATGATTCTAATTTTATAGCAGATGAAATATTTGATACATAAATTCACGGAACATATCCCTGAAAAGTTGGAAGATGAGATCTTATATATTTCTATAAAACACAGTGTTGCAATACATAAATGTGCTTGCGGGTGTGGTAAAGAAGTTGTTACGCCAATCTCTCCAAATGGATGGAAACTTATTTTCAATGGAGAATCAGTTTCATTGAGTCCTTCTATTGGTAATTGGAATTTGGAATGTAAATCGCACTATTTTATTCGGAACAATTGTGTTATATTTATTGGTGATGGGAAAAAAAATCGTCCGAAGAACAAGAAGAAAAACTTTATTTTACGTTGGTTTTAATTTGTTATTTTTTTATATAGAGACATGCTTAATCGTGTGTAAATGCAAATCTGAAGTATATGCTCGTGCTAATTCTAAGCAAAGAAGAGAAGCTTTCATGATATAATACAGCATGTGGCAAATGTGACAAGATCATGGGAAGAGGATTCTAAATTAGGAGCTTTGTTTAAAAAATAAGAAAATAGACTTATATTTATCCAAAGTTGTTTTTGTAAGTAATCGGTGTGACTTTTTGATTGTAGAATATTGTAAAATCGGCTTTAGATAATCGCTGTTACTAATGGTTTAAAGGCACTAAAATGAAAGCAAATCACAAAAGAACCCTGTAAGATAGGCGTTGTAATTTAAATACACATTTCTAGCACATCACCAAAATAGTCAACAATATGATTAGCGCCTTGCTTCATTAACTGTTCCTTTGTGTTATAACCGTAGGTAACTCCACATGTTAGGCAATTGGCGCCTTGCCCCATCGCTATATCATAAACGGTATCTCCTATGACTAACGTTTTTTGAGGGCTAG